>CAXGBX010000091.1:0-7873 GCA_964008195.1 uncultured Flavobacteriaceae bacterium | reverse complement strand
TCAGATCGCTGGTTTAAATCAAAGATTTCACTTATTAGCTATGATGATGAAAGCGGCAAGGAAAGGAAATCGAATATTTATATGCTCGTACAGGCAAATAATGTAAAAGAAGCTTTTGAAAATACTGAGCAGGCCTTGCAGGAAACAATGGGGGAATTCAGTATTCCAGCTATTACCGAATCACCAATTTTGGACGTGTTCCCTTATTTCACCGGCGAGGAAAAAATGGAGGAGGTAAAACCTCAGGAAGAGTCATATTCCCATGAAGAACATACACTTTCTGAAAGTGAAACTATATAGGTTTCCTTTGAATTATAAAGGCCGAATTTCAAAATTGTGGAAAGACTGTGTACTCGTAATTGTGTAGTATATAGAATTTCTACACAGTTCTATTGCAAAACACTTACAACAAACCCAGTAATAATGTGATGGCACAGGAGTTGCTAATGCATGGTTCAACATTCTTTAATAGAAGAAAAAAATATGAATTCACAAAATAGAAATTTTGCCGATATTAATTCTGAAAGAGAGCTGTCAAATACATCAGAGGCAACTCCAAAACCAAAAAAACCTACAAATATCTGGGGTATTGTAGTACTTGCAAGTACTTTCATCTTGATGATTGGGGCTGCATTCCTGGTATTTTATCTACAAAATGATTTTTATCAATATAATACAGATAGAATAAATACCAGTTGGGGGCTTATTTTCTTTGTGATCGCCAGCGCACTGTTCTTATATCGAGCCGGATTTTTTGTATATAATCTATACCTCTACTTTAGATATAAACCAATTTCATCTGTTTCTAATGATAAGTTGCCTACTACTACGGTAATTGTACCTGCATATAATGAGGGTAAACAGGTATATGCAACCTTATTAAGTCTTGCCAAGAGTGATTTTCCGGAAGAAAAATTGCAGTTACTGGCAATAGACGATGGTAGCAAAGATGATACGTGGTATTGGATGCAGGAAGCTAAAAGTTTACTTGGAGACCGCCTATCTATTTATCAGCAACCTGAAAATAAAGGAAAAAGACATGCTTTGTACCGTGGCTTTAACCTGGGAACTGGAGAAGTATTTGTAACGGTAGACAGTGACTCTGTGGTAAATCCAGACACCCTGAAAAACCTGGTAAGTCCGTTTGTTGTAAACGAGAAATGTGGTGCTGTAGCTGGTAATATTCGTGTTCTTAACAACGAAAAAGCCCTTCTACCAAAAATGCTAAACGTAAGCTTTGTTCTTAGCTTTGAATTCATGCGTTCTGCAGAAAGCACGCTAGAATCTGTTCTATGTACTCCCGGCGCTTTAGCGGCCTACCGTAGAACTTCTGTTTTTGAATGCCTTCCAAATTGGATAAACCAAACTTTTATGGGAAAAGCTTCAGATATAGGTGAAGACAGGGCAATGACCAACATGATCTTGAAACAGGGGAAACATGTTTTGTTTCAGCGTAACGCTTATGCCTACACCAATGTGCCTGAGAGATATAAAGGCTTATATAAAATGTTTATTAGATGGGGAAGAAGCAATGTGCGGGAAAATATCGCCATGTCTAAATATGTATTTACAAATTTTAGGGAAGGATCTAAGATTGGGTCACGATTATTATTTGTTAACCAGTTTTTGAAGATTATCATGAGCTATCCGCTTATTTTCTTAATGCTGTTTTTTGTAATATCTCATCCAATTCTATTCATAAGCTCTACCCTACTGAGTATTCTTATATTTTCTAGTTTCCCGGCATTCTTTTATGCTAAGAAATATAGCATTTCTGAATCTTTCTGGGCTTATTCTTATAGTATCTTATTTACTTTCGGTTTATTCTGGATTACACCATATGCAATAGCTACTGCGAGTAAAAGTGGTTGGTTGACCCGTGAGTTGAGTCAAAAAGGATAATTGACTGAGTACCTTTAAATCAAACCGTTCTTAATAAAATTATAAGAGCGGTTTTTTTTATACTGAAAATAGATAATTTTTAAATCTCAACCCACCTGCCAGTATCAACATCATATTCGGTTCTGGTTTCTTCATTTCTCTCATTAATCAAAACGATATTACAAATTTTAACGTCCTTCTTATTCTTGATGAAGAAGAAGTATTTTCCATTAATTAAAGTTTTTTCCTCAAAATCGTCATTAGAACAATTCCAGTTCAATTTTATTCTGGAATAATTTTCAAAGGGAACTTCTCCTACAAAGACCGTATAACAGGGAAGCTGATTTTTTAAATCATTAGATTTACTATTTTTATCAACCATACATCCCTGATTAAAAAAATCTGTATTACTAAGTTTGTTCTTGATCTTAAAAACCTTTTGGACTTTATCATCCTTTGCAATTATGCCGTAGTGCAGTACCTCATTATCCATCTCGTAGAGAACAGCAGAAAATTTTGAATCAATCGGTATCTTTTCAATGATTTCAACATTTCCGATAGACTTGGTATTTGATTTTAATGTAAAATGATATTGTATAATGTTGTTTTTTAAAGAGTCATCAGAGCATCCAAAATTTAGGGCAACCAGTATTAAACGTACGTATATGAATTTTAACCCTGCAAGGGCTTTAAACCCTTGCAGGGTTGTTGTTCATAAGCTAGTTTTAAAAATGTTCTTAATTACAATTATTTAAGGCCTCCCCTGTTTTATATCGATTCTATAGTCCTGTAATTCTCTGAATTAAAGGCAAACTATAAAATAACGCTTAAGTTTGAAATAAAATAGATTTTTTTTGAAAGATTTCTTACCTAAGAGAAGATTTGAAAAGTTTTGCAGATTTATAATTTTCTTGAATTCATTCTAGTATTTAAAATGTATCTTCATAACCAACCGAATATCAAAAACTTAAGCAACCATAGTCAATTGAAAAGATAATTTTTCGATCAATCTTCTGTTAGTTCTATTTTGAATGAAAAGTTTTTTCACGCTATTGCTTCTGCTTATTCCGCTACACGTACTTGCCCAATCCTGGCTAACGCGTGAGGACACTTATTTCTTTGTAAGCACCGGTCTGGACATTCGGAATGCCACAATTGGAGGTACCGTAAATGACGCCGCTTATGATGGAGTCTGGTCTATAGGCTACCGTAATGAAAATTTCAGTATTCTAGCCTATTACGAAACATTCACTACTATAGAATATGAATCTATGGGTGTGAATCCAGGTTATGTTTTTCGCCCTGGAAAAATACTTGTTCCTGTAGCAGACCTTTCTCTATCTTTTATACGAAGACCTTTCAAAACATACCCTTCTTTGGCCTTAAACAGCAGACTGGAATATCATTTCTCAAGATTTTTTGTGTACCTGCGAGGAGAATCCAGGTGGCGGACAGATTATGACTTTTTCCAGATTTCGGTGTATGGCGGTATCAGTTATAAATTTGGTTTTCCTGATTGAAGATTAATCAATCTATTTTTCCTTTGTCAAAAATTTAACTTCAACTCATCAATTTTTGTATAATTTTGATGCGTTGCCAACCTATTTAAAATGGAAATATTCTTACAACCAGATACCTGGGTAGCCTTGCTTACCCTAACTTTTTTAGAAATCATCCTTGGAATAGATAATATCATCTTTATTTCAATTGTAGCGGGGAAAGTTCCGGAAGAAAGTCAGAAAAAAGCCAGACTTGGAGGCCTTTCTATTGCACTTATCATGAGAATATTACTTTTATTGAGCATTACCTGGATTATTGGTTTAACGGAACCTGTCTTGACCGTAGCAGATTTTGAATTGAGTTGGCGGGATATTATTCTGGTCGCCGGAGGAATATTTCTGTTGATTAAAAGCACCCTGGAAATACATCATAAAGTGGAAGGGCAGCAGGGAACTGTAGAAATTAACGGAAAAAAGAAAGCTACGATGTCATTTTCCTCTGCTATTGTGCAAATTGTTTTGCTGGATCTCGTTTTCTCTTTTGATTCCATTCTAACTGCAGTAGGACTAACAGATCAGATAATTTTGATGGTGATTGCTGTAATCGTAGCCATTATTGTAATGATGATCTTTGCAAAACCGGTAGGAGAATTTGTAAATAACCATCCTACTATACAAATACTCGCGTTATCATTTTTAATACTAATTGGAGTGATGCTTATCGTGGAAGGAGCACACTACCATGTACCAAAGGGTTATATCTATTTTGCTGTATTCTTTTCCCTTGCCATTGAAATGCTGAATATGAGGTATCGCAAGAAAAATGTTTAATCCAGTATTTCGTAGTGAATTGGTTTAAAACTACCACCATTACTGTCTTCAGCTGAACAGGCGGTTAAACCTACGATCAGGTCCATTTTGGCTTCGAACAGGATATAATCACCGGCTTGGCTTTGGGGTGGCTTTACGGTGATCTTTCCATACTTATCAAATTGCACATTCATAAAAATGTTGAAAGCAGTAGGAATATCATCGGGTTCGATATCAAATTGCTCCAGGTTTGTATAAAGGTTTTCAAAACAACTAGGATGGTATTTTTCATTTCTATACATGATTTGAAAGGTCTCCGGACTGCAGGGAGCGAGAAGAAAATCATTTCGCCCATTTGTATCCTCGAGGATTTCCATCATTTTATTGCTTCGGTTACTCCAAATATAATTCGCTTTGGTTATTAAGATGCTTTCTTCAAAATCCATTGTTTTACCGCTGGAAATTTTCTCCCTTTTATCTTCAGCGTTAAATAACACCATATCACTTACCTGTTCCCCTTTGGGGTCTATCACTTTTAAAAGCTGCCCTTTCTCAAGTTTAAAAGCTGTTCCGGTTTGTTTATCTATAACCTGCATTTTCTTTTTTTGAAATTATTTAATTGTTTTTCCTGTTTTTGTACTATAGTTATTTCGTCGAGGCTATCTCAAAAGTGCCATTCTGAATGAAATGCAGAATCTGTAAAAAACCTAAATATCAAATTTTAAGTTAGTTGATATTTTTCGACTTCGCTCAAAATGACATTTCTTTCACTTTCTAGACAGATTCTTTAAGCTACCTAAATAGCTTCTAGTATAATGAGATTCTATGACACGTTTCTGATATACGTTTATCTAATGTTATTTTCTTTTTTTATAGCTTCTGAAAGTTCTCTCTCGTTGGAATTTTCAGAATCCTTCAACTTAGCTACGGTACGTTTTATATCGTTCTCAGGATAGTTTTGATGCAATTTGGCGATACCTTCGACTTTATAAGGTTCCAGCCAGAACCCTGTGATTAGTGGAAGATGCTCTTCCAGCATTTTTTCAGGAATATTCTTATAATACAATGGATTTTCCTGTTTCTTTTCAAATTTTTCAACCAGCAGTTCTAGTGAATTCTTCAATTCTCTAGCAGTTTGCAACCTTATCTTTGCATTTACATGAACTGCGGAATAATCCCAGGTACTAATATCTTTTTCCATATACCAGGAAGATGAAATATAGGCATTCGCTCCATGAAAGATAACTAAAGCCTCTACTCCGTCTTTCAGATATTCCAGCTGTTCATTATGGTTAGCGATATGTGAAAATAATTGCCATATATCTGATGTACCATCAATAAGAACAGGGATATGTGTTGCCAGTAAATTTTCTCCTTTCAGAATAAAAGTTGCGAAAGGATGTGCCTGGATAAATGAAAAAACAAAATCTTTATCATCCTTTCTATATCTTAACGGTCTGTACATTTCTAATTTTTTCTATGGAAGGGACATTTCCAGTCCTCTCCTACTTTCCTGCCACTATATTGTCTTGCCTCGCTATTTTCACCAAAATCTTCCAGCATGGGATTGATATCTCCCTGCAAATTGCGATCACGGTCTCTTATCCTATCACGTACATTCTCATAATTTCCCATTTCCCGAAGTTTTTCAAACTGCCAGTGCAAATTGAAAGTTAGCGCAGGAAACGGACTTTTTCTCGCAGTTCGGGAAGCATTAGGATGCAATCCCACCACATAGAATGCTTTCCCAGCTATACTAAAACTGAAATTCTGATTCTCAGGATCCTGGCTTACTTCCGGGTCCCAACCTCTATTGTCAACATGATGTAGATATTGCAGTTGCTGCCATAATTTTCTTTCGAAATCTATTTCAGTATATTCCGGCGAATCCGGAAAAACCGCTATAAAAGTCTTAAAATCATTAGAGCTGAAATCATATTCAGCCAGATAATTTTCCAAATCATTAAATATGGCTTTAGCCGTATCAAGGGAACCGAGTTCTTTATAAGTTTTAAGTTCCACTTTATCCATACTAAAAACTGTTTGTGCCATGATACAGGGATGATCATTATCCAAGATGAAATTCCTGAAATCCTTCAACACTTTATTTTTTCGCAAATTTGGCGAAAGCTTTTTCCTGATTTTTACTTCCTTCATATTCATACTACTATTTCTCCACGCCTTTAATAAGCCAATCCTCTAAATCTTCATCTTCAACTTCTGTATGCATTACAGAAATATCACCTGTAGCTTCAAATATTACGGCCCTGACTTCTTTGAGCCTGATCACATTGGCTTCCCTTAACTTTGAGCGTAGATCTTCCTCGGTTACCCTTGCTTTTTTTAGATTATCATACAAAATATCTGTGCCGTTCATCAATAGCAACGGAGCGTTATCTACCGCACTTCTTATTATCTTGAACCTTCTTAGCATAGCTACTGAAAGTTGTAATAAATAAACTATTCCAAGACCTACAACTCCATCCCATAGGCTTACGCTTTTGGAAAGTACCGTGGTGGCCACCATAGATCCGAGAGCTACTGTCATCGCAAAGTCAAAACTCGACATTTTGGAAAAGCTTCTTTTTCCCGCAATCCTCGTATATATGATGATCGCTATATAAATACCAATCGCTGTTAGAACTATAGCAATCAAGGATACCGGATCAAATGCAAACCACTTTTCCATCTTAGTAATTATTTAGATTATTAATATTGAAAAAAGGCTTAATTAGTAGTTTATTGAACATATATGTTTTTTTTAGTTAGAAGTTTAAAATTAATGAATAGCGTACCTAATTAAATGTTAAGTCCTCATAATCCTTTGTAAATCTTAATAATTTAAGGCAATTGAATTAATAAATGGTTCAAATGAATTATTTGAATATTTTTGAGCATGAATAATTTTCTCAAAATAGGCCATCGGGGGGCTAAAGGACATCTGGCAGAAAATACTTTGGAAAGTATTCAGAAAGCTCTGGATATTGGAGTAGATGCAATAGAAATTGATGTTCACAAATGCAACAGCGGAGAATTGTGGGTAATTCACGATTTCACCCTTGACAGGACTACAAATGGCAGTGGTGAGATCGCTAAAAAATCTGCTACGGAACTTGAAAAACTAAAGATTGAAGATAAATTTAAAATACCCCTTTTAACTGAAGTGCTTGATCTTATTCAAGGTAAATGCCTGATTAATATTGAGCTAAAAGGTTTAAACACAGCCGCTCCCGTTTGTGAGATCATCAAGCATAAAATCGCCGATGCTAATTGGAAATATTCAGATTTTATCATCTCAAGTTTTCAAAAGAACGAACTTTTTGAAGTTCGTAAGAATGATCATCACGTACCCATTGCCGTGCTAAGTAAGGCAAGTGTACCCGAAGCGATTGAATTGGGCAAGCGTCTAAAGGCAATGGCTATCCATCCTTCCCTAGGTATTATCACCCGGGACAACACAAAACTTAGCCAGGCAGAAGGTTTTAAAGTAAACGTATGGACCGTTAATGAACCTGATGCCATTCAGCGAATGATAGATTTTGGCGTAGATGGGATTATTTCAGATTATCCTGATCGTTTACATAATCCTGTACTTAATCTCATGCCGTAGAAAGATTATCTGCCTATTTTTGTCAATCCATTAAAGGACTTGATTTGGAATTATATGATATCATAATTGTTGG
>CAXGBX010000090.1:0-7963 GCA_964008195.1 uncultured Flavobacteriaceae bacterium | reverse complement strand
TGTACTCGTAGAATTTATTCTTTATGTAAATATGCTTACCTGGCCGGTAGCTTCAATAGGTTGGGTCACTTCACTGGTTCAGCAGGCAGATGCTTCACAGGAACGAATCAACGAATTTTTGAGTGAAAAACCGGAAATCACCAATCCAAAGTCAGAACCGGACAGTATTAATGGCAATATAGAATTCAAAAATGTTAGTTTCACTTATGATGACACTAATATTACCGCACTAAAAAATGTGTCTTTTGAAGTCAAAAAAGGGGAAACTTTGGCCATTATTGGCAAAACCGGTTCTGGTAAATCTACCGTTCTGGAACTAATAGGCAGACTTTATGATATCAATCAGGGAGAAATCCTGATTGACAAGAAAAATATTGAAAAACTCAACCTGGAAAGCCTTAGAGAAAGTATAGGTTATGTGCCCCAGGATGCATTTCTATTTAGTGATAGCATTCGCAACAATATCAAATTCGGAAAAACAGAAGCGACGGAAGATGAAATTATTACTGCAGCAAAAAATGCTTCGGTACACAAAAATATCGTGGGCTTCAGTAAAGGTTACGATACGGTTCTTGGTGAACGAGGAATAACACTTTCCGGAGGACAAAAACAAAGGGTATCTATTGCCAGGGCAATTATTCATGAACCCGAAATTTTGCTTTTCGATGACTGTCTTTCTGCGGTAGATACTGAAACTGAGGAAGAAATCCTGAATAACCTCTTTCAGATTTCAAAAGATAAAACCACGATCATCGTGAGCCATAGGATTTCTTCAGCAAAAAATGCCGATAAGATCATTATCCTCGAAGATGGTAAAATAGTTCAGAAAGGAACGCACCAGGAGCTGCTCAATACTGCGGGATATTATAAAGAACTTTATGCAAAACAGCTAAATGAAAAAGAAATGTGAAAATTTTTTGTTAGATGTTAAAAATTTTTAGATTTTTGAACTCGACAATAACAAACCTATTAAAGAATTTATTTTATGAGCGACAAGGGAATGATGGAGAAAGAAGAAATATTCTCTAAAGTTTTAAGAGCGGGAAGAAGAACTTATTTTTTCGATGTAAGGTCTACCAGGGCAGATGACTATTATCTTACTATCACAGAGAGTAAAAAATTCACCAACGATGATGGCTCTTTTTACTATAAAAAACACAAAATCTACCTTTACAAAGAGGATTTTGACGGTTTTAGAGAAATCCTTGAAGAGATGACTGATTATATCGTTAACGAAAAAGGAGAAGAAGTAATTAGCGAGCGTCATCAAAAAGATTTCAAAAAAGAATATGAAGATGATGATAGCCAGCAAAAAACTGCTGCTACTTCTTCTAACGCTGAGAAATTTACCGATGTAAGTTTTGACGATATATAAAAATATTACCTTCAGATAAAAAACCGTCCTTAATTGGGACGGTTTTTTTTTATCTTAGATTTTCCAAAATAAAATACATGCGAATTATTACCGGTTTTCTATTACTATTTACCTTTTTATCTATTCAGGCACAAGAAGAGGAAGTTACATTAGATTATTACCTGCCTGCTGATATATCCTACAATCCAGAAATCCCGACACCACAAGAAGTTATAGGTTTTGTGCCCGGTGAGTGGCACGTGAGCCATGATCGGCTTTTAATGTATATGAACAAGCTAGCAGAGGTCTCCCCGAGAATTGAAATTGAAAATAGAGGTTTTACTTATGAAGGTAGATCCCTTATTTTGCTAACCATATCTTCTGAAAAGAATCTCGATAATATTGAAAATATCAGGCAGGATCATATTTCGCTGGTTGAGGAAAATTCAGCTTCCCTGGAAACAGATAAAATGCCAGTTGTTATCAATCAGGGTTTCTCTATTCATGGAAATGAAGCCAGTGGCTCAAACGCTGCCCTACTCTACGCTTATTATTTAGCCGCCGCTGAAGGTGATGAAATTGAAAATATCCTGGACAATACTATAATTCTTCTGGACCCGTCTTTCAATCCAGATGGTTTACAAAGATTTGCTTACTGGGCAAACACGAATAAGAGTGAAAATATAAATCCAGATCCCCAGGATCGTGAATATAGTGAAGTCTGGCCTGGTGGAAGAACCAATCATTACTGGTTTGATATGAACCGCGACTGGTTACCGGTTCAACTTCCAGAATCTCAGGCAAGAATTGCAACTTTTCACAAATGGTATCCCAATATTCTAACAGATCATCATGAAATGGGATCAAATTCTACCTTCTTTTTTCAACCCGGAATTCCGTCAAGAACCCACCCGTTAACTCCTCAAATGAATCAGGATTTAACACGTGAGATTGGAACCTATCATGCAAAGGCATTTGATGAAATTGGATCGCTGTATTATACTGAAGAAAACTATGATGATTTCTACTACGGAAAAGGTTCTACTTTTCCAGACATCAATGGTAGCATAGGGATTTTATTTGAGCAGGGAAGCTCTCGTGGCCATGCCCAGGAAACCGAAAACGGAATTCTCACCTTTGCTTTTACCATTCGAAATCAATTTACTGCAGCACTTTCTACTTTAGAAGCGGCTCAGAAAATGAGAGGTGATCTTTTAAACTATCAGCGTAATTTCTTTAAAGATGCAAGAGATTCCGCAGAATCTGGAGCTTACGCTTTCGGAAATTCAGAAGATCCTGTGAGTGCTTATAAACTGGCAGAAATCTTAAAAAGACATCAAATTGAAGTTTATGAGCCTGAAAATAAGTTCACTCAGGATAATTATAATTTTGAAAAAGGCTCTTCCTATATCGTTCCTAAAAATCAGCGTCAGCACAGATTATTAAAAGCGATGTTTGAAAGACGAACCCAATTTGAAGATAGCTTGTTCTATGATATTTCTGCCTGGACCTTCCCATTGGCTTTCAATCTTGATTTCACGGAAAGTGCTTCTATGAAAAATGCCGGAACGAAAATCGAAGAACTTTCCATGCCTTCCCCGGAATTGCCTGAAGAAAGTGATTATGCCTATTTATTGAACTGGAAGAACTACATGGCGCCAAAAGCACTCAATATGATTCTGGAAAAAGATCTTCGAGCAAAAGTAGCCATGGAAGACTTTTCGCTTGATGGCAAAAATTATGGGTACGGAACCATCATGATCCCCGTTCAGAATCAGGAATTAAATAAAAAAGGCTTGCATGATTTCTTAAGCAAAGTTTCCAGGGAAAGCGGAGTGAAAATTTCAGCAATTAAAACAGGAATGACCAAAGGAATTAACCTGGGAAGTAACCAATTCAGGGCATTGCAACCACAGAAGGTAGCGATTATCGTTGGCGGATCTATCACCCCTTATGACGCAGGTGAGATCTGGCATTTATTTGATCAGCGCTATGATATGAAAATCACCAAGCTGGACGTAAGTGAGCTTGGCAGGGCAGACCTTAGTAAGTACACCGATATTATCCTTCCGGCAGCATGGGGAGGAATTGATAAAGAACTTGCTCCCAAATTAAAAGAATGGACCAGCAATGGGGGTACTATCATCGCTTACAGGAATGCCGTGAACTGGATGAAGACTAATGAATTTATTGACTTCAAAACTAAAGAAAATAAGATGACCGCCGAAGATATTAGTTTTGGGGAACGTGGAGATTTTCGGGGAGCGCAGGTTGTTGGAGGTGCTATTTTTGAAGCCAAACTGGATAGAAGTCATCCTATTGCTTTTGGATATAAAGATGACAAAATAGCCATGTTCAGGAATACCACCATTTTCATGGAAGCAGATGAGCAAAGCTATAATAACCCTATTCAATATACCGATAAGCCTTTACTAAGCGGGTATATCAGTAAACCAAACCTGGATTCTATCGCCCGTACGGTTCCTTTTAAACACAAAAGCCTGGGTCGCGGAGAGGTTATGCTATTTACTGATAATACTAATTTCAGAGCTTTCTGGTACGGCACCAATAAATTGCTTATGAATGCTATTTTCTTTGGAGACGAAATGTAATCTGCAACCTTTAGTTTAGGGAAATTTTAATAGTCTTTTTTCAAATTTGAATAACTTTGTGAAGAAGTAATGGTCAATTGAATTGCAAAGCACAATTTCATGGTCAGGCAGAAGTTATTTCAGCCTACATCTTAAGAAGTGCTTTAGATTCCGAATAAAGAGATCATTATAATGAGCTTATCAGGTTTCTAAAATTTTTTATTTGATCAACTTATCTTTCAGTATGATAAAAACTATCCTTAAGTGAAATTTTCAGGATTTAGAAGCTGGCTTCAAAATGAAAGGTTCCTGAGATACCTCAACCGTTTTTCATTTTTACTAAGCCTGGTAACCCTACTCGTTGCCCTCTACGATCTTGGTTTCCGGCATCCTGAAGTTGAAGAAACACAATTAGACATATTCTTTTTTACCGCATTGATTATTGGGGTTATCGCAATACTCCTGCGCTATTTTATTTTTCGCATCCACTTTAGATTAAAAGTTCGAATATTCGACAGTCTACTGGGTGGGGTTTTTGTCTTCCTGATTTTTATAAAAATTGAAGGTATCCTGGAAAATTTACCTTTCATGGAATTTATGAATAGGATGGTGTTTGTTTACCTGGCAGCGCTCATCTATTTTATAAGGGAATTTGCGCCTGTAGATTTTAATATTAAAAACCAGTACCTTAACCCCGCACAGCTCTTTATTACCAGCTTCTTTCTAATTATACTTGCAGGCACTGGACTGCTGATGCTACCAAAAGCCACCTTTGATGGAATTAGCCTACTGGATGCTCTTTTCACTTCTACAAGTGCAGTTTGCGTAACCGGGCTCATTGTAGTAGATACCGGATCCTATTTTACTCTTTTTGGACAGAGCATTATCTTAATTCTAATGCAGGTTGGCGGACTAGGAATTATGACTTTTGCCAGTTATTTCAGTTATTTTTTTAGGGGACAGACTTCTTATCAGAACCAGCTAATGCTTAAGGATGCTACCAATTCTGATAAAATAGGTGAAGTTTTTAGCGTACTAAAGAAAATTCTTTTTATTACCCTTTTTGTAGAACTACTTGGAACATTTTTTATTTATTTCAGCCTTAGTTCATCTGAAATTGCACATATTGGAGACCGTTTATTTTTTTCAGTCTTTCATGCGGTAAGTGGTTTTTGTAACGCCGGATTCTCTACCCTGGAGAATAGTTTTTATGAACCTGAATTCCGGTTTAATTATCCTTTACATCTTAGCATCGCATTTTTATTCATTCTCGGCGGAATAGGATTTCCAATTGTACTGAACCTATATAAATACACGAAATACCGTTTAAAGAATTTATTTCTGAAATTAACCAATAGAAAACCACTGCCCAATTCTCCCTGGGCCATCAATTTGAATACCCGTATAGTAATGGTTACAACGCTCATCTTATTGAGTGTAGGAACCGTTGGCTTTTATGCTTCTGAATATCATAACACTCTGGCCGAGCATGATTGGTTCGGAAAAATTGTAACCGCCTTCTTTGGTGCCTCCACCCCAAGAACTGCAGGTTTCAATACAGTAGATACTGGTGCATTAAACTTTAGCACGATTCTGCTTGTCTTACTATTAATGTGGATTGGCGCTTCGCCGGCTTCTACCGGAGGAGGGATCAAAACAAGCACTATAGCAGTTTCGGCCCTAAATTTTTTCAGTCTGGCCAAAGGCAAAGATCGTATAGAAGTTTATAGAAGAGAACTTTCAAATGCTTCTATTAGAAGAGCCTTTGCAATTATCTCATTATCTTTAATTGTCATTGGGACTTCAATATTCTTACTGGTAAATTTTGAAAAAGATAAGGATCTCGTAAGTATTGCTTTTGAAGCATTTTCAGCATATAGCACTGTGGGACTATCTACCGGGATCACTGCAGATCTTTCAGCTTACTCAAAAGTCGTAATTATCCTTACCATGTTTATAGGTAGGGTAAGTATGCTTACATTATTGATCGCCATGTTACGAAGGGTGAAACATTTGAATTATAAATACCCGACAGACGAAATTTTAATCAACTAAAGAAATAGCACAGCATGAAATATATAGTGGTAGGATTAGGTGTTTTTGGTTCATCTATAGCTGAAAAATTAGCCGAAATGGGAAATGAAGTTATTGGGGTAGATCTTAGCATGAGCAAGGTTGAAGGCATCAAAGATAAGATCACCCATGCCATAAGCCTGGATGCTACCGATATTGAGGCGGTTAAAAATCTGCCTCTGGATGATACCGATATTGTAATTATTGGAATTGGTCAGGATAAGGCTGCGAATATTATGGCGGGTGCCTTGATGAAACAGTTGCATGTGAAAAGACTTATTAGCCGGGCTGTAGATCCCTTGCAACGTACTGTACTGGAAACTATGGGAATCGAAGAAATTATCCATCCGGAACGGGAAACCGCAGATCGTTGGGCGCAAAAACTAAATGTTGAAGGTGTGGTGGATAGTTTTGAACTGGACAGTAAATTCAGTATCGTAGAAGCAACCATTCCTGAAGAATATCATGAAAAGACCATCAAAGAACTCAATATAAAAGCTGAATTTGATATTATTATTCTCACCACGATGAATGTTTCGGAATCCAAAAATGAACTGGGAGGCCATACTAAAAATAAATCAGTTCAGGGGATCGCCAGGGCAGACACCGTGCTCTACAAAGATGAGATCATGGTATTATATGGCAATAATAAGGATATAAAAAAGCTTCTGGAGGAACACCGTAAATTCAAAGAAGGGATGTAATTAGGCGATCTTAGATCCATTGGGCATTTTTTGACCTGGAGAGAGCAATACTACATCTTTATTATCGCCCAATACTCCAAGCACCAGGCACTCGCTTTTAAAACCGGCAATTCTCTTAATGGGAAAGTTCACCACCGCTATCACCTGTCTTCCTCGTAATTCTGTGCGCGTGTACCTTCTTGTGATCTGGGCTGAAGATCTTTTTTCTCCTAATTCTTCTCCAAAATCTATCGTCAATTTATAGGCTGGTTCCTTAGCTTCCGGAAAGGCTTCAGCAGAAGTAATGGTTCCCACCCTCATTTCCACCTTCTCAAAATCACTCCAATTAATCTCTTCCATATTAAAATTTTAGGAAGATTAAAATAGATAATATTCAGCATTAATAATTAATTTTAAGAAAAAAGATGTCACTTACTCCTTCAAATATGCTCCAGCTTGGGACCAGGGCACCCGATTTCAAACTGATGGATACCGTTACAGATCATCTAATCACACTAAACGACGTAAAAGGTGAACGCGGTACAATAATCATGTTTATTTGCAATCACTGTCCTTTTGTAAAGCATGTGAACGAGGAAATTGTTCGCATAGCCAATGAGTATCGGCAATTAGGATTTGGTTCCGCAGGAATTATGAGCAACGATATTCAAAAATATCCCCAGGATAATCCGGAAAAAATGAAAGAACATGCCGCAAAGCATCAGTATTCCTTTCCATATTTATTTGATGGCACCCAGGAAATAGCTAAAGCTTATGATGCTGCCTGTACCCCTGATTTTTTTCTTTTTGATGCTGAACTGAAACTGGTATATAGAGGACAAATGGACGATAGCAGGCCCGGAAATGGAATTCATCCAAATGGCAGAGATCTCAGAGAAGCCATGGATGCTATTTTGAATAATAGAAAAGTTGCTGAAGATCAAAAACCAAGTATAGGCTGCAATATAAAATGGAAAGATTAATTTAACTCATTCTTTAAATTATCGAGGTTTATTTTCTCTAATTTTATAATCCTATAGATTTAATAGGTTTTTTAAATATTAATTATAAAATCATTGATTATGAGCGAGTTAAAATTAGGAGATAAAGCACCGAACTTTGATGCCGAAACTTCAAAAGGAAAAATCAATTTCTACGATTACCTTGGCGATAGCTGGGGAATATTGTTTTCCCATCCTGCAGATTATACCCCGGTGTGTACCACAGAATTAGGAACCGTGGCAAATTATAAAGCTGAATTT
>CAXGBX010000089.1:0-7978 GCA_964008195.1 uncultured Flavobacteriaceae bacterium | reverse complement strand
TTTTTCCAACAATTAACAAATAACAATATTCAAATTATTGCCAGCCGCCACCAAGCGCCTGGTATAAGTCTACCATCGAATTTAGTTGCGAATATTTAGCATTAATTAAGTCTAATCTGGAATTTAGCGCATTTTCTCTTGCGGTTAAAACTTCCAGATAGTTCGCTAAGCCATAGGTTAGCAGTTCTTCAGAATATTCTGTAGCCGTACTGTAAGAATTGTATTCTTTTTCTTTAACTTCAATTTTATCGCTAGCCGCTTCATAATTATAAAGGGCGTCTGCAACTTCTTTAGTGGCTGTTAAATACGCTTGTCTAAACTGAAGCCTCGCCTGTTCCTGCTGCGCTTCTGCTACTTCATACTGTGTTCGTATCTGTCTTTTTTGAAATATAGGCTGGGTAAGTCCACCAACTATCGTGGCAAATAAAGAATTGGTATCAAAAAGATCTCCTGCACTTAGCGCCTGTAGCCCTCCATTTGCTGTAAGCGTGATTGAGGGATAAAAGTTAGCCCTTGCTGCATTGGTTAGTTCAAAAGCGTTTACCAATCCATATTCTGCCTGTATCACATCTGGACGATTTCTGAGCAATTGTGCAGGTACACCTGTCTTTAATTCGGTTTCAATGTTTTGCCTTTCTAACGCAGTTCTTTGAATAGAAGTAGGTTCTTTACCTAAAAGAATAGAAATGGTGTTCTCTAGTAATCGTATTTGATTATTTATATCGATCAACAAGGCCTGTGCCGTATATAATTGAGCCTCGGTTTGTTTAACACCAACTTCAGTAATATTTCCTGCCTCTTTTAGCGCTTTATTGGTTTCTAAACTTTTCTTTCTGTTTTCGATTGTCTTTTCAGTAACCGATTTTTGTTCGTCTAAAGCTGCCAGTTGATAATAGCTGGAAGCAATATTAGCAATTAAGGTTGTTTTTACGGCCTGATGCGCTGCAATACTTTGCAGGTAGCTAGCTTCAAAAGCACGCTTGTTACTTCTTATTTTTCCCCAGATATCGGCTTCCCAGGATAAACTTCCTGAAATTTCGTATTGATCTAAAGAAGAGAACAATCCACCAAACTGACTATTAGAGGACAATTCCTGGTGGGTGAATGACGCATTTCCCGTTAGAGAAGGAAAATAGCCTGCTTTACCCTGTTTAAGGTAGGCCTCTGCAGCAAGAATTTGCTGCATGGCTACTCTAATATCGATGTTGTTTTCCAGTCCTTCTGCAATATATCCCTGTAGTACAGGATCGGTAAACATATCCTTCCAGGAAACATCTGCCATAGTAATACTATCCTGTGGCAGATTGTCTGTTCTGTAATTTTCTTCTTTGACAACCTCTGGTCGCTCGTATTCTTTAGCCACAAAACACGATTGCAGACTAAGAATTAGTATTGGGAAAACCAGGGTCTTAAAATTTATCTTTGTTTTCATTTTTTAGTGGCTTTCTAAGATTCTGTATTTTTTACGGCTTCCGGTTTTTTTCCAATTTTTTCCTGAAGCCATTGGAATAGGATAAATAATATAGGAATAACAAAAACTCCTAGTATTGTACCTATTAATAACCCTCCTACGGCACCGGTACCGATAGAACGGTTACCTGCAGCACCAACACCGTTTGCAAGTACAAGAGGCATAAGTCCCAGAATAAAGGCAAACGAGGTCATAAGGATTGGGCGTAAACGTGCTTTAGCTCCATCAATGGCCGCATCTACAATAGATTCTCCATTTCTTCTACGCTGTATCGCAAACTCCACAATAAGGATCGCATTCTTGGCGAGTAATCCCACCAGCATGATCAAGGCGATCTGAAAGTAGATATTATTTTGAAGCCCCATTAATTTGGTACTAAAGTAAGCGCCAAAGATTCCCAGTGGTAATGAAAGAATTACCGAAAACGGTAACAGGTAGCTTTCATATTGCGCTGAAAGTAGGAAGTAAACAAATACGACACATAAGATAAAGATCATTACTGTTTGGCTACCGGCATTTACCTCTTCACGTGTTAATCCCGAATAGGCTATACCATAATTACTGGCTAGTTTTGAAGCTTCTTCCTCAACAATAGAAATACCATCACCAGAACTAAATCCTGGATTCATGGCTACGTTAAGCGTGGTAGAGTTAAAAAGGTTGAATCTTGTTACTGATTGCGGCCCGTAAACTCGTTCTAAACTCACATACTCGCTAAGTGGAGACATATCCCCGGTCTGGGTGCGAACGAACATTTGATTTAAATCGTCTCTATCTGCACGCTCACTTGGATATGCCTGGATATATACACGATATTGCTTACCAAATCTAGAGAAATCTGCTGCATAAATACCTCCTACATAACCCTGGATAGTAGCAAAGATGTCACTAATAGTCACTCCGGTTTGCTTTGCCAGAGGAATGTTGATGTCCATTTGATATTGTGGATAATTAGTGTTGAATGCCGATTGTGCATACTGAACTTCTGGATGGGACATTAGACTTTGCATAAAATCCTGATTCGCTTTATCTAAATCTTTAAAGCTCCCACCAGATCGATCCAGAAGGTTTACTTCTACACCAGATGATGCACTAAATCCTGGAATACTCGGTGGCGCAAAGAAAATAATATTTGCGTCTGGAATAGTAGAAGCCACTCCAAATAGTTTACCGGTGATTGCTTCTGCGGAAAGTGAATCTTCTTCTCTTTGACTCCAGTTATTAAGTTTGATAAACCCAAGGGCGTAGTTACTACCCTGTCCGTTTAATAAACTAAATCCGTCTACCATGTTAAGTCCTTCTACTCCAGGAAGATCTTTTACTTTGTTATAAAGTTCACTTGTAATTTCGTGAGTTTTATCTAGAGAAGATCCAGCAGGCAATTCAACATTGGCAAATACGATCCCTCTATCTTCATTAGGAACGAAACCTGTTGGAGTAGTAGTGGAAGTCCACCAGATACCCACAGCAGATAGAATTAAAATTACTGCCGTAATCCACTTATTCTTGTATAAGAAATGAAGTGATTTTCCGTAACGATGAATCGTCGCATTAAACCCACGGTTAAATGCAGCATAAAAACGTTGTAAGAAATTCTTCTTTTTATGATCCTCATGTTCGTCATGTGGCTTTAAGAATAGCGCACAAAGAGCCGGACTTAAGGTTAATGCGTTTACTGCTGAAATAAAGATGGAAACGATAAGGGTTATACCAAATTGTTCGTAAAAAACACCGGTAGGCCCAGTAATAAAAGTTACTGGAATAAAAACCGCTGCCATTACCAGAGTAATCGATACAATAGCACCAGAAATCTCGTGCATGGCATCCAGGGTTGCTTTTTGTGCATCTTTAGCTCCTTCATCAATTTTGGCATGTACCGCTTCAACTACTACGATAGCATCATCAACTACAATACCAATGGCGAGTACTAATGCGAACAGGGTTAGAAGGTTAATAGAATAGCCAAAAAGGTTAAGGAAAAAGAAGGTCCCTATGATGGATACCGGTACTGCTATTGCCGGGATAAGTGTAGATCTAAAATCCTGAAGGAAAATAAATACTACCACAAATACCAGAATAAACGCTTCGAAAAGTGTATGTACCACTTTATCTATAGATGCATTTAAGAATTCGTTGGTGTCAAAAGGAATAAAAACATCTATTCCTTCTGGGAAATCCTTCTTAAGTTCATCCAATCTGGACTTAATATTCTCGATAATTTCCTGAGCATTGGAACCTTTGGTCTGGTAAACCGCCATACTCACACTGGGATGCCCTAAAGTATTTGAATTTACCTGATAATTCTGGGCATCAAGTTGAATATCTGCAACATCTTTTAGCCTTAAAAATTCACCATTTCCAAGTGCTTTTATAATAATATCCTCGTACTGTCCTTCTTCTTTATATCGTCCAGGATATTTAATTGTATAAGAGAAAGTTTCTCCATTGTTTTGTCCCAGTGTACCTGCGGCGGCTTCTAAACTTTGTTCATTAAGCGCTGCGGTAACATCTGACGGAACAAGATTATAATTAGCAAGTTTGTTTGGATCTAACCAGATTCTCATGGCATAATCCTGGCGGGAGAATACATTAACATCTCCAACCCCGTTTACCCTTTTGAATTCCGGTACAACATTAATATTTAAATAGTTGTTTAGGAAGGTTGCATCATAATCCGGGTTTTCAGAATAAAAGGATAAGAACATCAAGGCACTTGTTTGTCTCTTTTGAGTTACAACCCCTGCCTGTGTTACCTCCTGCGGTAGTAATGGACTAGCCAATGCTACCCTGTTTTGTACGTTAACCGCATCGATATCCGGATCGGTATTCTGGTCAAAATAAACCGTAATTTCCGCAGTACCGTTATTAGTCGCTGTAGAGGTTATATAGGTCATCCCTTCAACCCCGTTAATTTGTTCTTCGATAGGAATAATAACACTCTCCAAAATCGTTTCAGCACTCGCACCGGTATAGTTTGCGGTTACCTGTACTGTTGGCGGAGCAATATCAGGATATTGCTCTACGGGTAAATTGCTAAGCCCAAGAACCCCTAAAATAACAATGATAATAGATATCACTGTAGAGAGGACGGGCCTTTCTATAAATGTTTTAAGCATTTTTTTGTTATCTTAGGATTATTGAAATAATTGATCAACTGGTTTTGCAATACTGTCAAAAGGAACTTCTTGTGGCTTTATCTGAGCTCCGGGTCTTAACTTGCCGGCACCTTTTGCAACAATTTTATCTCCTTTCTTTACTCCAGATTCAACTACATATAAGTTACCAACGGCTGCTTTGGTAGTTATTGCAGTAGACGCTACTTTATTGCTGTCTGCCACTCTATAAGCTAAAATTTTTCCTTGTTGTTCAAAGGTTGAATTTTGTGGAATTACTGTAGCATCCTGATAAGTAACAGGAATTTTAATCGTACCACTATTACCATTGGTAATTAGCTGATTTGGATTGTCAAAAATCGCTCTAAAGCTTATCGTTCCTGTATTTTGATCTACCTGCCCGGTTACGGTCTGGATCTTTCCCTTCTGATCGTAAGTCGCTCCGTTTGTTAAAACCAGAGATACTTCCGGAAAATTGTCTACTTTTTCCTGTCGCGTATCACCTTCAGTAGATTGAAGAAAGTTTAGATAATCCGATTCGTTCATCGAAAAGTAAGCATACACCTGCTCTGTGTCTGAAACCGTAGTAAGTGGTGTAGTATCATTAGGACCTACAAGTGTCCCTTGTCGTAATCGAATAGAGCCTACATAACCATCTACTGGACTTTTAACCGTTGCATAGCCAATATTAGCGGTAATACTTTCGTACTGGCTTTTGGCTTGCTCTAATTTGGCTTTTGCAGTTTCTAATTGAGTTTCCCCAATAATATCTTTTTTTACTAACGGAGCCAGGCGATCTACTTCTACCTGGGCAGCATTTACGCTTGCTTTTGCGGCGTTAGCATCCTGTGTAAGTGATTGGGTTTCCAGTTTAAATAGTGCTTGTCCTTTTCGAACTTTAGCACCTTCGTCTACCAGTACCTGTTGAATATATCCCTGTACTTTTGCCCGTACATTACTGTTTACAATACCTTCAATTCTTGTTGGGTAGGAATTATATCCTGTTACTGTTTTATTGGTAATGGTTATTACAGGGTATGGCATCACCTGTTGTTGGGCCTGTGCCTGTTGCTGGTTAGATTTATCATCCCCGCAAGAAATGAGCATAAGCACTCCTGCGGCAAGACCAATATAAGCTTTAATTGTTCTCATTATTAAAAAATTAGGGGTAAGGATTATTAGATTTCTATTTTAGACATTTTGTTGATCACGTTCTCAATATTATTTCTTTGAGACGATAAATATTCTCTAAAAAGCAGGGCAATTTGGCCGGTACTTTGGAATTTTTGATTATTATTATTCTTATTAAATTCTATAATCTTATCGATTAACCGAAGTTCTTCACTAACACTTGCGTGATATTCTTCCAGCGTGTTTTTTAAATAGTAGGTACTCGCTCTGAAATATCTTTTACGATCACCTGTTTTTGTGAAGTATTCTACCTTCTTAAGCTGTAAAAGGTGATTAAGATGTGTTGAAACTGAACTCTTACTGGCTAGGGTAATATTTAAAATTTCATCGAAAGTATGTCCGTCTTTTGGCGAAAGAATCATTATAGCGTAGATCCTCGCGGCTAGCGGCGCAAGTTGATGAACTTGTTCAAAGCGTACTCCTATTTCCTCAATCAATTTCCTTTTTTCTTCTGAGCAGCAATCCATAAATTCTCAATTTAAGGACGCAAAGGTATGATTGGTTCGGAAAATACCGAACTAAATAAACTTAAAAAAAAAGTTAATTATTTTGCTCGTAAAAAATCTAGCTGATTGCTTTTCAGTAAAAAACCAATTCTAATCATACTTCGATATTGATTATACTCAATGAGGTTTTCATCGTAACCTGTAAACCATTCAAGCATTATAAACTGGTTTACACTATTAAATGGATTGTATAAAATTCGGGGTCTTGCAGCACCTTTCCAATCCCAGGAAGTGCCTTTTTGGAGCATCAGTTGGGCATATAGTTTATTCGGTATAAATTCATAATCAAAATTTAACTGAGCGTATCCTGAATAATCCATTAAATCTGGGTTACTTTCTTTATAGTAAAACGGAAGCCAGGCTTTTACTCCTGCAACAAGTTTTTTGGAAAGTGTACGGTGATATTCCAAAGCAACAAAGTTCCAGCTACGGGAAAATATGCTATCCCGACCGTTAGATTCGTGTTCTAAAGATAATGTAGCAAGTGCGTTAACATTGTTCCGTTTATCATAGAAATATTTTGAATAGGCGATCCCAGGGTTAAAATTAATTTCTTCAAAGGGACTGGAAAATTCATAAATATTCCAAAAGGCTTTTTGGGTATATTTCAAAAATAAGTAAGAATCTTGAGGAACTTTTTTTCTGAAGAGTAATTGCTTAAAACTTACCTGGTATTTAGCATCGGCCGTTTGTTTGTTAATTCCAGTGTGGGTAGGGACACCGGTAATAAAATAGTTGTCTTTATGAATCGTAAAAGAAGGCAAACGTTTAAGGCTGTCAGTTAAGGTCTCCTTAGAAAGACGTTGCGAATACGTGGAGTGCAGAATGCAGAAAAATAATAAAAAAGAAAATACTCTCATTTGGTAAGGGGTAGGCTATTATAAATCTCTTGATATGTCTTAAAACATCTAGTAAAGGTGAACAATTTTTAGGACTCAAAAAAGCATTTTAAGAATAGCAATTTTATAAGGTATGTTTTAGCTGAAATTATTTTTCATAAATTCCAATTTGTAGCTCAGCCTTTTTATTCATAGTAGCGCGATACATGCCCGCGGTATTAAACTCCATTGCTACATTGCCTTCATGATCTATTGCAATAATACCACCATCACCCCCCATTTTAGGTATTTTTTTCTGTATAACTTCGGCGGCAGCTTCTTGCAGACTTAGTCCTTTGTATTCCATTAATGCCGAAATATCATAAGCTACTACTCCTCGAATAAAAAATTCACCCCATCCTGTTGAAGATACCGCGCAAGTGGCATTATTGGCATAAGTGCCCGCGCCAATTATAGGAGAATCGCCAATCCTGTTCCATCTTTTGTTGGTCATCCCGCCTGTAGAAGTTCCTGCGGCTAAATTGCCATTTTTATCTAAAGCCGCACATCCAACTGTTCCAAATTTCGAATCTTTTATAAAACTGTCGTAATTGGCAGCCGTTTTATTTCCTGATTTTTCCCTTTCACGTTCTTTTACTTTTTGTAAACTTTTAAAACGATTTTCGGTATAAAAATAACTCGGATCTACAATTTCCAATCCGCGTTGTGTGGCAAATTCTTCAGCACCTTTTCCTGCAAGTAGCACATGCTCTGAATTTTCCATCACCTCATAAGCTAGATTGATAGGATTTTTTATATTAGTGACTCCGGCCACTGCCCCTGCATTTAAGGTTTTACCGTCCATAATCGAGGCATCCA
>CAXGBX010000088.1:0-8105 GCA_964008195.1 uncultured Flavobacteriaceae bacterium | reverse complement strand
CAAGTACAAGGGCTACTATTACTGCCGTTAAATAACTATCCACGCTCACACCCGGAAGCAGCTTGGCTAGAATCACCACCGCAACTCCGGTTAATAATAATCTAAGTATAAAATTCATAATTATAAATCATTGTTCCTGGTAAAATTGCAAAAAAAGGTCGGGAATTTCCCGACCTTTTAAATTTTATATCAATTTTAATATTATTGCACGTCCTGACTGAAAAACACAGTCCCGTATTGTCCAGGATTTGCTTTTGGCACCGTTGAACCATACGTTGAGTTAGTTGCTTCAATGATCGCGTTTGCTATCACTGCATAACCCCTAGCCGTAAGGTGGATACCATCTAAAGAAAAGGCACCTCCAGTTCCAAATGTAGCGGTGATGTTTCCTGAATCATAAGGAATACCTCCATTTTGTAATTGGTTTAGTAAGGCATTTACATCAACTAAAGCCAATCCGTTAGCCTGAGCTACCTGAGCAATAACCTGGTTGTATTGAACAGTTGCAGCAGCAATAAGCTCCTGCTCATCTGTAGTTAATACATACTGATCTCCCAATGGCACAGAAACTCCGTTTACTAACTGGGCATTTCCACCCACTACCGTTCCAATAAAACTAGCTGAAGGAAGGGTAATTAGATCTTCTGAAGTAGCTTGTCTTAACTGACCCAAAGTAGCTGCTGTTTGTGCAGGCACATTAAATGGAGGCCCCTGAATAATTTGAGAAACATCTGTTAGATCTTCATCTACAATAGTCACAAAGTTCTGACCAGCCGCAAAATTAATCTGGCGTTCCTGAAGTTCTGCTGCAGAAATTACTCCTGCCTGAACCAGACCAGGTAATATTTGCGTATTATAAGCATTAAATTGAGTGTTTAAAGCCTGAGCCGTGGCACCATCCAGAGGAACTGCATTCGCTGGCACTGTATTAAAATAAGCAGCGGCAGTTACACTAGGAATATTCAGCAAAACTCCTCCAGAAGCGTTCTCAGCTAATGCTGAAGCAACTTGAGAGTAAACCTGTGCAAAGACCTGAGGATCTGTAATATCGTTAGATCCATAAGTTGCAGGATTGAGATTTCCTGTTTGATCAACACCAACTCCACCAGAACTGGCGAAACCAAGAACATCATTATTCCCTATCCAAAGAGTAAAAAATGTTGGATTCTGCGCCAAAGCATCTTCTAAGATTGTAGACGTTGCTGAGGAAGAAAATCTTGCATAATAAGGATTGGCAGTGCCAGTTGCTACCCCGGAAGCATTTCCATAACCCGGTGCCACCAAATGATATGATTTAGCCCCAGGCGTTCCAAGATTATTAAACGGTCCTTCTAATTTATTTGTAACCTCTGTAGTAGGCTGCATTCCAGTATAAACCCTTGGAGTATTTCCTCCTTCTCCATCTGTGAAGAGCACTAATCTATTTGGCTGTATTTGTTGACCTCCTAACAAAAGACCTCCTGTATTATCACTAACTAAAGGTTGCTTAAATTCTCCAGTTTCCTGAACCATAGCAAATTTCTGTGCTAGAATATTCGGGAATGAATTTATCTGTCCGCTTCTATACAAAGCATTATCGGCATATCCGGCAGTCAAAGAGTTTCCTACAGCCACATAGTTAGAAAAATTAGCTTCACCATTGGTATAAACCTCATTTTCTTCAATTGAATTTTCAAGTTCTGGCTCACAGGAAATAAAGCCTACAGCTAAAGCTGCTATATAAATTAAATTTCTTTTCATCTTCAGTTATATTTTAATAGTTACACCAAGACCAGGTATAAATGCACTGGATTTATAAGTTCCCTCAAATGGGACCTGCTGGCCAGTTTCAGCATCAATATAGGGATCATAAGAAGCATCAACTTCCTCAAACCTGCTATATAGGAAAGACGCATCAATTGCCACCTTATTGGTTACGTTAACAGAAAAACCTCCTGTAAAGTTATTGGAATCATTTCTTGGAGTCTCAGGAGCGAAAAAACCATCCTGTACTGGACTCTGGTCAAAGTAATACCCTGCTCTTAAAGTAAAAAGGTCATTGGCAGTATACTGTGCTCCGAATCTATATATAGAAGCATCTTCATATTCACGTGGATTTACAGAATTTGGAATATTAGGATCGGCGAAATCTATATCAAGGGATTCATATACTCCCCAGAACGTACGATTATAATCAAAAGCGAAAAGCCACTTTTCATTCAGCTGATAAGAAAAACCAATAGAAAGCTCTGCCGGCAGCGGTAATTCAGCATCAAATTGAGTATCCTGGAAAGGAAATCTAGGAGCATCTGGTATATTCTCAAAATCTGCTTCTCCTCCTTCAGCTTTGACTGTGATTTCTGAACGGTAATTTACCCCGATGTTCAAACTATCGATAGGACTCCACATCGCTCCTAAAGACCATCCCCAGGCACTTACCCCAGAAGCATCTACAGTCACGTTTGCTCTATCTCCTTCTAAATTAGATAAAGATCGAGTTAAGTTTCTATTGAAGTTAACAGATCCGCTCACATAGATAGGTCCACCACCCACGGCAAGATTATCGGTAATTTTATAAGAAGCTAACGCCTGCACATAAATAGCCGCTAATTCAATATCGTTTACAAGATGTGAACCTGCCCAATCTTTCTCCCATTCAACTGAACTTCCATAGGGGGTATAAGCCGCAAGACCAATACTAAATTTATCACTTAACTTATAAGAAAAATAAGCGTAGAAAGGAGTTCCTACAGGACTATCGGTTCTGGCCATTTGTCCAAATTCTTCATTCTGATATACTACATCAGAGAATACCGCGCTCACACCTACCGCTGCATTGATTTTATTCTCAAGGAACACCAATCCCGCAGGGTTAAAAAAGGCCAATTCAGCATTATTAATTACGGCAACACCAGTGTGCCCCATTGCTAATCCCCGCTGACCTTGTAGACTTACCCTGTAACCACCGGCGTAGGTTGTTGCGCCAGCCAAAATTAACAGGCCAAGTAAAAATAATTTTTTCATAATTAGAGTAGGATTTTATTTAACATGTCTTAAAAATCTAGTGTCAAAAATAGCATAAATTAGATATTACGCAACATTTAGTATTAATTTATTATGCATACATAATAAATTTAGAAAGATTTTAAACAAACTGAATTACAGCCTTATAAAAAGCCTCCATATTTTCTGCATGCACCCAGTGGCCTGCTTTAGCTATGGTTTCAATTTCGGCTTTTGGAAAGTGTTTTTTGATCAATGGCTCCTCCTCTTTCGTAATATAATCTGATAGCTCTCCATTAATAAATAAAACAGGCCCATAGTAAACAGCCTCTTGCGGAAGTGCCCTACCTACCTGCTCTATGTTAGCCTTCAAAGCATCAAGGTTTATCCGTAGCGCTAACTTCTCTTTGGTTTTCCAGTAAAGGTTTTTTAATAGGAATAATCTAACCCCTTTTTCAGATATGTGTTTCTCTAAAAAATCTTCAGCATCCCCTCTTGAAGTAAGATGGGCTTCATCCAGTGCCGTGAGACCTTCCAATATTTGCTGATGATGGGGCGCATAATATTTAGGAGCGATATCTACCACAACCAGTTTTTGCACGAGCTCTTCATTCTCACAAGCCAATAACATTGCTGTTTTCCCACCCATGGAATGTCCCATTAAGGTAATATCTGTCAAATCATGGCTTTTGCAATACTCTACTACATCTTTCGCCATTAATTCATAAGAAAAATCATCACTATGCGGACTTTTCCCATGATTTCTCTGGTCTATTAAATGTACCTGGAAACCTTCTTCGGCAAATTTTTTCCCTAAAGTTTTCCAGTTATCACTCATTCCTAAAAATCCATGAAGAATGAGCATAGGTTTGCCCTTACCCAATATAAGCGAATGTAACTTCATCTATTTTAATAATTTTAGATATTGCTGAATCGTTTTTTCCAGCCCCATATAAAGAGCTTCTGATATCAAGGCATGACCAATGGAAACCTCGTCCAGATGCGGAACATTTTCCCTGAAGAATTTGATGTTTTTCAAGGATAAATCGTGACCTGCATTTATACCTAATCCCAGTTCATGGGCAAGTACGGCACATTCAGCATAAGGCTTTACAGCTTTTGTATCGTCTTTTTCATAATTTACCGCAAAAGACTCAGTATATAATTCAATTCTATCAGTTCCTGTTTCTGCAGCTCCCTCAATCATCTTCTTCACAGGATCTACGAAAATCGAAGTTTGTATTCCGTTTGATTTAAATTCAGCAATTACATCTTTTAAATAATCCCGGTGCTTCACAGTATCCCAACCAGCGTTAGAGGTAATGGCGTCTTCAGCATCTGGAACTAAAGTCACCTGAGCAGGTTTTACCTCCAGAACCAAATCTATAAATTGTTCAATTGGTTTGCCCTCTATATTGAATTCAGTTTTGAGAACAGGTTTTAATTCACGGGCATCTGCATAACGTATATGCCTTTCATCGGGCCTGGGATGCACTGTAATCCCTTCAGCTCCAAAAGATTCTATATTCTTAGCCGCTTCGAGCAGGTTAGGCACATCTCCACCACGGGCATTTCTTAAAGTGGCGATCTTATTGATATTTACGCTTAATTTCGTCATTACAAACTCATTTTATTAACAAAAATACAAAGTGTGGGCTGCTTCAATGAATTTTATTTTGATTAATTTGCATTACAGCAATAGATTAAAATGAGTTTAAAGGAGTACATATTAAATGACGTGGAGATAGTTCATCTATCTGAAAAAATTGGAGAAGTACAGAAACTTTTTAACCAATTGACATACACACATCTGCCGGTTGAAAGTGAAGGTATTTATATTGGCTGCATTTCTGAAAATGATGTGAGATGTTTTGAGAATGATAAAACCCTGGACGATTATAGGTACGCCCTTGAAGGGTTTTATGTGACAGAAAATGATTACTGGCTGGATAGCCTGGAGGCTTTCGCACAAAATAACGCTAATATCCTTCCAGTTCTGGATGAAGACAATAAGTATCAGGGATATGTTGAGTTAAACGAAATGATTTCCCTGTTTAAAGAAACACCTTTTCTTAACGAACCAGGAAATATCCTGATCATCGAAAAAGCATTTAAAGATTATACTTTTGGTGAAGTAAGCCAGATTATTGAATCTAATAACGCTCACCTTCTGGGTGCTTTCGTTTCCAAAATTGAGAATGAGATGGCAGAAATCACGTTAAAAATTACGCCATCGGGAATGAATGAGATCATACAGGCATTTAGAAGATATGGATACCTAATAATTTCAGAACACCAGGAAGATACTTTCAACAAAAACCTGAAAGATCGCTCAAAATACCTGGACAAATACCTGAATATCTAATTTATGAAAATAGGCATTTACGGTCAGTTTTATCATACCAATGCAGCTCAGTATATAGGACAGCTCCTTGAATTGTTAGACCAGAAAAACATTGAGGTCCTTATTGAAGAAGATTTTCTTAAACTTATTCATAGCAATAATAAGATTGAAAAAGATTATAAACATTTCAGCGCTTTTGAAGAGTTGGACAATTCTTTTGACCTTTTCTTTTGTATTGGCGGAGACGGCACTATCTTAAAATCTATCAATTATATCAGGAACCTTGATATCCCTATTGTAGGTATTAACACCGGAAGACTTGGTTTCCTGGCTACGATTCAAAAAGAACAAATTGAGAGTACCATAGAAGAAATTCTGGAAAAGAAATTTAGTCTTTCCCCTAGATCTGTTCTAACCATGGAAACTAATCCAAAAACTCATGATCCTGTTTTTTCTCATATCGCATTAAATGAAATTGCCGTTAGCCGAAAAAATACAACTTCTATGATCACCGTGGATACCTGGCTTGACGATCAATACCTTACCTCTTATTGGGCTGACGGTTTAATAATCTCAACCCCTACAGGATCTACCGGTTATTCCTTAAGTTGCGGTGGGCCGGTAATTACACCAGATGCAGATTCTCTAGTGATCACTCCAATTGCACCCCATAATTTAAATGCAAGACCATTGGTAATAAAAGACCATACCTGCATAAAATTAAAAGTTTCCGGTAGAGGAAAGGAACATCTAGTTTCTATGGATTCCCGCATTGCAACCCTGCAAAATGACACAGAAATTATCATCAAAAAGGCTCCATACACCATAAACTTCGTAGAATTACAGGATGATAGCTTCCTAAATACCCTTAGAAAAAAACTTTTATGGGGCGAAGACAAGCGTAACTAAGCAATAAAAACTTTCAAAAACTGTTTATACGTATGTACAAATCTGCTCAAATTATTGCAGAGCAATCAGAATTGTTATATTTGCAAACTTTTGAAGACCTATGAGGCACTTAATCGCATTTGTATTAATGGCGTTTTTTACAGCAAATTCTTATTCCCAAATGTTTGAGGTTGGGGCTTTTGCCGGCGGTGCAAACTTTATTGGAGATGTTGGTAAAACCAATTATATCCTTCCAAACACCCCTGTTGGAGGTCTTATTGCTAAGTGGAATCGAAGCCCCAGACATGCCTTACGATTATCATTATTGTATGCTGAAATCAGTGCTGATGATGAAAAATCCAATGATACAAGAAGACAACAACGTGGTTATTCTTTTGATAATACTATTGCTGAAGCTTCTTTGGGACTCGAATTTAATTTCTTTGAGTTTGATCTTTCAGAACCGCAACCCCAGAGCACCCCATATTTGTATACAGGCATAACGTATTTTAGGGCAGATCATCTATGGCTGAAGAACGGCAGGGCAAATAACCTTGTAAATGAAGGTACCAATTGGGATTTTGCGATTCCAATGGTAATGGGTTATAAAGAAGCTATTACTGAAAGTATTATTGGCGCTATAGAGATTGGGGCCAGATATACATTCAGCGATAATCTAGATGGCAGCTGGCCAGAAGAATTATTGGATCGTAGAGAACCAACAGCCGAATTTGGAAATAGAAATACGAATGACTGGTATGTGTTTACCGGAATTTCATTCACTTTCACCTTTGGGCGCAAGCCTTGTTATTCCTTTTAAATGAATTATAAAGACAACTTAAACCTTGACAAACTACCCAAGCACATTGCCATTATTATGGATGGGAATGGTCGTTGGGCGAAGCAGAAAGGTTTCCTTAGGGCTTCTGGGCATAAAGAAGGCACTAAAGCTGTAAGGGACGTTGTGGAAGGCTGTGCAGAAATTGGTGTGAATAACCTTACCCTTTATGCTTTTTCTACAGAAAACTGGAATAGACCAAAACTGGAGGTAGATACATTGATGAAACTATTGGTTTCTTCCCTTAAAAAAGAAATCAAAACCTTACAGGATAACGATATAAAACTCCATTGTATAGGGAATATTTCCAGCCTTCCGAAGAAAGCAAGAAATGAATTACTGGATGTGATTGAAAAAACCTCTGGTAATTCCCGAATGACTTTAAGCCTTGCTTTAAGCTATGGAAGTCGCGAAGAAATTACCAATGGTATTAAGCAAATTTTAACGAAGGTTAAAAGTGAAGAATTATCTATGGATGCTATTGATGAATCAGTTATAAATGAGCATCTTTACACCCGAAATTTACCAGATGTGGATCTTTTGATTCGCACCAGCGGTGAACAACGTATAAGCAACTTCCTATTATGGCAAATTGCTTATGCCGAATTGTATTTTACGAAAATCTTATGGCCAGATTACCGAAGAGAAGACCTTTTTGAAGCCATATACAACTATCAAAACAGAGAACGAAGATTTGGAAAAACAAGTGAGCAACTCAGTTAGTGCATTCATGACGAAGAAGATATTTACACTTTTTGCAATTTTTTTCATATTCAGCATAGCTGTCCAGGCACAGGATCTACCCCTTGGTGATTCAAAAAAGTATACCATTGGAGATATAAAGGTTACCGGTACTACCACCTATAATGAAAAGACAGTAATAGCTTATACAGGTCTAAAAGAGGGAGAAGAACTCTATATACCAGGCGAGAAATTACGAGATATAATCAACAAACTATGGAAGCTTGACCTATTTAGCGACATCAATTTCTACATAACAAATGTAGATGGCAATGTTGCCGATCTTGAACTTGAAATAAAGGAAGTACCTGT
>CAXGBX010000087.1:0-8110 GCA_964008195.1 uncultured Flavobacteriaceae bacterium | reverse complement strand
GTTCCGTGCGCTTTGTAAGGAACAGGGAGCTGATGTGGTGTATACTGAATTTATCTCTTCTGAAGGGCTTATTCGCGACGCGGCGAAAAGCACCATGAAACTTGATATTTACGAAAAGGAACGTCCTGTAGGCATCCAGATCTTTGGAGCCAACCTGGATTCTATGTTGCAATCTGTTGAGATCGTAGAGAAATCTGGCCCCGATATTATTGATATCAACTTTGGATGTCCTGTAAAGAAAGTGGTTTCCAAAGGAGCCGGCGCCGGAATTTTAAAGGATATAGACCTGATGGTTTCCCTAACCGAAGCCATGGTAAAAAATACAAGTTTACCTATTACAGTTAAGACCCGGTTGGGATGGGATCATGATTCCATTAAAATTGTAGAGGTAGCTGAAAGACTGCAGGATGTTGGTTGCCAGGCAATTTCCATTCACGGTAGGACCAGGGCTCAAATGTATAAAGGAGTTGCTGATTGGGCGCCCATTGCCCAGGTAAAGAACAATCCAAGAATGCATATCCCGGTGTTTGGAAATGGCGATGTGGATTCTCCTGAAAAGGCTGTGGAAATGCGCGATAATTTCGGACTCGACGGCGCCATGATTGGCCGGGCAAGTATTGGTTATCCTTGGTTCTTCAGGGAAGTAAAGCATTATTTTGAAACCGGTGAGCATATGGCTCCACCAACGCTGGAAGAAAGAGTAGATGCAGCCAGAAGACACTTACAAATGGCTATTGACTGGAAAGGGGAGAAATTAGGGGTTTTCGAAACCCGTCGTCACTATACCAATTACTTCAAGGGAATTCCACATTTTAAAGAATATCGCATGAAAATGGTTACCAGTGATGATTCCGTAGATGTTTTTAAAGCTTTTGATGAGGTGGAAAGAGAGTTTGCAGGCTACGAGTTCGCTTAATCTAATAAGAAGTTCCAATTCGCCGTAAGTTAAAAGTATTGTCACATTGAGCGTAGTCGAAATGTGTCGAACTTATTTTAGCGCTTTTTTACTTCTGCCTGCAGCGATATATGAGGCGATAAATCCTAGAGTAAAGATCGTAATTAGTACAATAAAGATATTTTTAATTTCCATAGCTACGGGATATGGCAGGCTGGGAGTGATCATTACCAGGTCATAATTCATTTGCAGAACTATAAGAATAACAGCTACTACAAGGCCAATAATTCCACCTAAACCTGTCATTAACATTCCCTGGAAAAAGAAAATATTTTTGATCTGATTCGGGGTTGCGCCAAGACTATGTAAGGTTTTGATATTTTCTCTCTTATCCAGGATCATTACGATAATTGATCCTACCACGTTGAACAATGCAATGGTCAAAACCAGGGTAAAAATCAGGTAAACGAAGAGATTTTCAGAATTAAGCATTTTATTAAGAGCATCATTGAGTTCTGCCCTCGTTTTAATGCTTGACTTTCCTTCAAAAATTACATTTAATTCATCAGTAACCCCATCTAAGGAAGCGCCTGGAATTAACCTGAATTCAACCGCAGAATACTCATTTTCATCAAGATTCAGTAAATCTTTGGCGAAATTAAGATGAGTGAAAACATATTTATCATCCAGTTCTTCATTCACACTATAAATCCCGCTAACTATGGTTTGGCGGCTACTAAAAGCATCCTGAAGATTGGTCATGGTAATCGCTCCTTTGCCGGGTTTTGGCACCATGATTTTCAGAAGATTTTGATAGTTAAAGGTACTAACATCCAGTAGTCGGGAAAGTCCGTTTCCAATAACTACCTGTGGTTCACTGCTGGTAAGCCAGGTCCCGAATACGATGGCGCTGTCAATTTTATTAACGCTTCTGTATTTTTCATCCACGCCCTTAATAAATGCAGGTTGTTCTTTAGACTTGTAACTAAGGATCACCCGTTCTTCAATAATTTTGCTGAAGGATTTTATTTCTTCTATCTGCTGAATCTGGTTGATTTGTTGTTCCGAAATGCGTATTACTTTGCCTTCCTTCGGAAAAGCCTTTAGATCAGGATCAAATTCATTAGTAAAAGAAAGGCTGAAATCTCTCAGGCCAGAAAATCCGCTAAGCACGATAAATAGCGAAAATGCACCCGCAAATACCCCAATCGCCGCGATAATGGTAATAATATTGATGGCATTGCTTTTACTTTTCGTAAAAAGATACCTTTTGGCGATATAGAGAGGAAACTTCAACTTAAGATTTTTTCCGCTTATCTAATAGATCGGGGTTGGCCACTGGATCCTCTTTTCCTTTGATAGATTTTTCAATTCCATCAATATATTCAAGGGAATCATCTATATAAAAATTAAGATCGGGCATTTTTCTTAATTGATGCCTTGTACGCTGCGCCATCTCATGTTTGATCTGAGATTTATTTTCGTTTATTTCCTCGATTACTTCCTGCTGGTGCTTTGAAGGGAAAATGCTTACATATGCTTTAGCAATTGAAAGATCTGTAGTTACCCGGACTTTAGAAACAGAAACCAAAATTCCTGTCCTGCCACTTTCTCTTAGAGAATTCTGTAAGATATCTGCCAGGTCCTTCTGCAACAATCCGCCTATCTTTTTTTGTCTGTTTGTTTCTTCCATGATACAAAAGTAAAATTTTTAACTGTGATTTATCTTGATATAAATGAATTTGAATCATATACCAATAATTATTGATATTTGTTTTAGTAAAATAAAATCAAATGAAGAGAATAGAACATATAGGGATAGCCGTAAAAGATCTGGAAGCGGCCAATAAAACTTATCGTGCAGTTATGGGTGCAGAGCATTATAAAACTGAAGTGGTAGATACTGAGGGTGTTTCTACTTCGTTTTTTAAAGTTGGGGAAAGTAAGATCGAACTGCTGGCAGCTACCCATCCTGATAGTCCTATTGCGAAGTTTATCGAAAAGAGGGGAGAGGGAATACATCATATCGCTTTTTATGTAGATGATATTCAAGCTGAAATTGAGAGGCTTAAAAGAGAAGGATTCAGACTACTTAATGAAAATCCAAAATCGGGTGCCGATAATAAGCTGGTTGCATTTATGCATCCAAAAGATGCGAATGGAGTGCTGGTAGAATTGTGTCAGGAAATCCCCACCCCAGCCCTCGCCGATGGAGAGGGAGCATAAAGGCTTTACAGTTTATATTTATTTAAAAATGTTTTGTTCGCTACAAAGCAATTATCTAAATTTGCGCTCGCGATACAAATAGGTATCCGGTCCCATAGCTCAGTTGGTTAGAGCACCTGACTCATAATCAGGTGGTCCTTGGTTCGAGCCCAAGTGGGACCACTTTTAAAGACAAGCCTTTCGAGAGATCGTGAGGCTTTTTTATTTTAATAAATACCATTCTAATCCTCCTTAACAAAAATTATAAAACTTCATTAACGTAAATACGATAAAAATTAATCGATAACTTTAGATTTCAACTTACTATTTATTTAAATTTGATAAATTAAGTTGCTGTATATAAGAGGAGTAGAATTGTTTTCAATATATAGTTTACTGGTCTTTAACAAGTTAATAAAACCTTGAACTGATTTTTTACGTAATTAAAATAGCGTAGTTGAGAATTCTAATACTGAATCCGAAAATCAGTAAATTGAGTTGAATGCAGAAAATTCTTACCTTCGTTATATTAGTACCAATGTAAATACTGTTTTTTTAGGCTATTGCCGAAAATACTAACCGAACATCAATGGGGCAGATTAGATGTATATTCCTGATTCTGACACTTTTTATAGGTGTCACTGTAAATGTATATTCTCAAAACCCTCCCGAGCCCAATAAAGAACAGAGCGCTCGTCGGGGCCCGCCATGCAATCCAGGGAATGGTAATGGAGGTGGCAATGGTAACGGTAACGGAGTACCTCCTCCTGTGGGATTATGTCTTCCTATAGACGATTATGTATATATATTAATGGCAGTTGGAGTGATGTATGGTTGCTATAAAATGCGCGATTTTAATGTAGCTTAAGAAAACTCACTAATTCTTTTCACATACTTTCCTATAACGTCAAATTCCAGGTTCACAATATCTCCTTTTTGAAGGCTTTTAAAAGTAGTGTTGTTATAAGTATACGGAATGATGGCTACACTAAATTCATTTATTTTCGAATTCACCACGGTAAGACTTACACCATTAATTGTGATAGATCCCTTTTCAATAGTAATATTTCCAATTTCAGGATCATATTCAAAAGTGAATTCCCAGCTTCCATCTTTTTCAGATACATTTTTGCAGGTTGCAGTTTGATCTACGTGACCCTGTACAATATGCCCGTCTAACCGGTCACCTAATTTCATACCTCTTTCAAGGTTTACAGGATCATTCTGCTTTAGTTTTCCAAGATTGGTCTTTTCCAGTGTTTCATTTACAGCGGTTACCCTATATGTCGTATCATCTATGGAAACAACAGTAAGGCATACGCCATTATGAGAAACACTCTGATCAATTTTTAGTTCAGGTGTCATTTTCGCCGTGATTGTAAAATCAATATTACTTCCTGATTTTTGGATTTTGGAAACTTTTCCTATTTCTTCAACAATTCCTGTGAACATTGTTTTCTATAATATTGGTTACATTTGTGTGTAAAATTAAAATATAATATCGGGAAAGTTTATGAAACAAAGCGAAATGATCAAATTAGGGATTAGCATTGGAGATTTGAATGGGATAGGAAGCGAAATTGTGCTTAGAACTTTTGACGATTCGCGCATGCTGGATTTCTGTACCCCGATTATTTTTGCCTCTTCAAAGATCCTGAATTTTCTTAAGAAGCATTATCAGCTTTCCATGCATTTTCAAGGTATAGATCATCCTTCTAATGCGATAGACGGTAAAGTGAATGTAGTGAACGTCTGGAAGGAAAATGTAAATATTAATTTTGGGGAAGAAGACGTTAAAATTGGAGACTATGCCTTCAGATCTCTAGAAGCCGCAACCAGTGCTTTAAAGAATGATGAAATAGATGTTCTGGTAACAGCACCAATTAATAAAGCGACCATTCAATCTGAAAAATTCAAATTTCCGGGTCATACAGATTATCTGGCACAGGAACTGGGAGGTGAAAGCCTTATGTTTATGATTACTGATAATTTGAAGATAGGTTTATTAACAGATCATGTCGCCCTGAAAGATATTGCTTCAGTAATTACGCCCGAGTTAATTCAGAAAAAAATAAAAACGATTCAGGAGACTTTGAAAAAAGATTTCAGGGTTCAGAAACCAAAGATTGCGGTTTTGGGAATTAATCCGCATAGCGGTGATAATGGCGTAATAGGTAAGGAGGACGAAGAAGTACTGAAACCAACAATTCAAAAGATCAGGGACAAAGGCCATCTGGTTTTTGGACCTTATTCTGCCGATAGTTTCTTCGGAAGTAAAAATTATAAAAATTTTGATGCGGTCGTGGCGTCTTATCACGACCAGGGGCTTATCCCGTTCAAGACATTGTCTTTTGGAATGGGGGTTAATTTTACGGCAGGATTAAAAAAGGTAAGAACATCACCAGATCACGGAACGGCCTTCGAAATAGCAGGGAAAAATGAAGCGAATATCAATTCTTTTAAGGAAGCTGTATTTAAGGGAATTGAAATTTATAAAGCTAGAGAAGAATATAAGCTTTTGACGGAAAATCCGTTAAAGAAACAAGGCAGGAAGATATAAACAAAAATTTGTTTATAAAAAGAGCATAATTAATTAATTTTTATATCTTTGCACCCGCCTTAACGGAAACGTGAGGCACTCAAAACTGAGGAGAGATGAGGAATTTAGCAGAGTTTACGATTCCTTTCAAGGGATTAAAACTTGGGAAACACCAGTTTGAGTATGAGTTAGATAACAGGTTCTTTGAACATTTTGAGTATGACGAATTCAATAGCGCTGATGTAAAGATCAATTTGTTGTTTGAAAAGAAAAGCACCATGATGGAGCTCACTTTTAAAGCAACCGGTACAGTAAATGTAAATTGCGATCTTACAAACGAGCCTTACGATCAACCAATAGATAGCGAACTATTTTTGGTGATTAAATTCGGAGATGACTTTAATAACGATGATGAAGATTTACTCATTTTACCGCATGGTGAATATGAAGTAAACATTCAGCAATATGTTTATGAGTTGGTAGTACTTTCAGTACCGCCAAAAAGGATTCATCCGGGGGTTGAAGACGGGACTTTAAAGTCTGATGTACTTGATAAGCTTGAGGAGCTAAGTTTGAAAAATCAGAAAAAGAAAAATGAGGATGATATAGATCCTCGCTGGGACAAATTAAAAAATTTATTAAACGAATAATTAACAGGAAGCCATGGCACATCCAAAGAGAAAAATCTCGAAAACCAGAAGAGATAAGAGAAGAACACATTATAAAGCTTCAGCTCCAAAAGTTGCTGTAGATTCTGTAACAGGTGAAGCACACTTGTATCACAGAGCTCACTGGCATGAAGGTAAACTTTATTACCGCGGTCAGGTTTTAATAGACAATACTGAAGAAGTAGAGGCATAGGTTAAGACTTAGAGCTTCAAAAAATACAGAAACTCTCACATCGTGGGAGTTTTTTGTTTTTAGTTGAATAAGTCCTAAAAAGACCTTAATTTGCACGCCGGTTATAATTAAATTTAGTACTTTTCTATGAATGTAGATGTATGTTATAGACTGGTGAAGGGTGAATTAAATCCAATTTTATGAATAAAATCACAGCAGCAATTACCGCTGTAGGTGGCTATGTGCCTGAAGATGTTTTGACCAACGAAATGTTGGAAGAAATGGTTGATACAACAGATGAGTGGATCACCAGTAGGACAGGAATTAAAGAAAGGCGCATTCTTAAAGACCCGGAAAAGGGAACTTCATATTTAGCAATCCAGGCTGCGAAGGAAATTCTTCGAAAAACCAATCTGGATCCCAAAGAAATTGACCTTATAATTTTAGGAACAGTAAGCCCGGATATGCCTGTAGCTGCAACGGGTGTCCATGTAGCCACAGAAATTGGTGCTACTAACGCATTTTCTTATGACTTGCAAGCGGCCTGTTCCAGCTTTCTATATGGAATGTCTACGGGTGCAGCTTATATAGAGTCTGGACGATATAAAAAAGTTCTGGTAATTGGCGCAGATAAAATGTCTTCAATCATCGATTATAAAGATCGTACTACCTGTATTATCTTTGGAGATGGTGCCGGAGCTGTGCTTATGGAGCCAAATACGGAAGGGCTTGGTCTCCAGGATGAAATTTTACGCAGTGACTCTATAGGGAGGAATTCTTTGAAAATCGCTGCCGGAGGATCATTAATGCCTCCAACAGCAGAAACAATTGCAGATAAACTCCATTATGTAAGACAGGATGGAAAAACTGTTTTCAAATTTGCAGTTTCCAATATGGCTGAGGTTAGTGCTCAAATCATGGAAAGAAATAATCTTACCAACGAGGATGTAGACTGGCTGGTGGCGCATCAGGCAAATAAGCGTATCATCGATGCAACTGCTAATAGAATGAACCTTAATGATGAAAGTAAGGTCTTGATGAATATACAGAGGTATGGAAATACTACTGCTGCAACTTTACCCTTATTATTAAGTGATTACGAAAAACAATTAAAAAAAGGAGATAATTTAATATTTGCCTCTTTTGGAGGTGGCTTCACATGGGGAGCTACTTACCTTAAATGGGCTTATAACTCATAAAAACCAACACCAATTATTATGGATTTAAAGGAAATTCAGAATCTGATTAAATTTGTAGCCAAGTCTGGCGCAAGTGAGGTAAAACTGGAAACAGGTGATGTAAAAATCACCATTAGAACAGGTTCAGACGAAAAGGAAACTACCATAGTACAGCAGGTTCCGCAGCAGATGCCACAGCAAATGCCGGCACAGCAACCACAACAGCAACAGGCTCCTGCCCAGCAGGAAAGTGCTCCTCAAAAGGAAACTAAAGAAACTCCTGCTGCAGATGACGATTCAAAATATATTACCGTAAAATCTCCGATTATCGGAACTTTCTACAGAAAACCTTCTCCAGACAAGCCTACTTTTGCTGAGGTTGGAGATACTGTAAAAGAAGGTGATGTACTTTGTATTATCGAAGCTATGAAACTTTTCAATGAAATTGAAAGT
>CAXGBX010000086.1:0-8112 GCA_964008195.1 uncultured Flavobacteriaceae bacterium | reverse complement strand
TAATTATAAACAAAATCGTAGTGAATAAAGCCCCTACGGAAAAAAACCTGGCCTTTCTAGCCTCCCTGGTCCCAAAATAATACAATATAGCCACTGCTGTATAAATTAATATTACAAATCCAATATACTGAATAAAGCTTGCTCCAAAACCATCTGATTTAACAAGGCCTAAATCGTTTAAATCATCTATGGCATATGTTAAATAAACAGCTCCTATAACCGATATTAGCAACAACAGTGCCAATATAAGTGAAACCCCCACAGCCACAGCGTATTGGCGAGGAATAGATCGGTTGGTTTTTGTATGATAGCTAAATTCAAAACCGGTAAATATCGCATTTACCCCGTTTGTCATAAGAAAAATAGATAGAATAAAAGCTACAGATAGGAGACCTCCCCTGGGTGTGCTGGCAATATCTTCAAATATATTTCCGAAGAAATCAGAAGTTTCCGGGGGCAAAAGAGTATCCATAAATAAGAGAAACTCAATCTGGAAATCATCAATAAAGGTGATGTAGGGAATAAGGTTAAGAACAAATAACAAAAAAGGAAAAATAGCCATAAAAAAGCTAAAAGCTATAGAACTTGCCCGGGTAGAAAAGGTACCGCGCACAATACCTCCCCAATAAATGACCCATAAATTATAAAGCGATAAACCTTCAAGACCTGGCAGAATAATTTTCTTGCTCTTATTTCTCCACCATTCAGAGATTTGTTCAAGTTTAGATTTGATCGCTTTCTGTGGGGCCATATTATACGGCTTTTAGACTCAGATCAAGATTATAGATTGAGTGCGTAAGGGCACCACTGGAAATAAAATCTACCCCACACTCTGCGTAACTTTTTGCAGTTTCTAAGGTAATACCACCGCTGGATTCTGTAAGACATTTACCATTTATCAGTTCTACTGCCTTACGGGTATCTTCATAATTGAAATTATCTATCAGGATTCTGTAAATTCCATCAGATTTAAGAATTTCTCTTATTTCACGCATATTCCTGGCTTCAACTATAATTTTAAGATCCAGGTCATTATTTTTTAGATAGGATTTTGTTTTTTCGATGGCTTTGGTAATTCCACCGGCAAAATCTATGTGATTATCTTTAAGCATAATCATATCATAAAGTGCAAAACGATGATTCTCCCCTCCTCCTATCTTCACAGCCCATTTTTCCAATGCTCTTATCCCTGGAGTAGTTTTACGAGTATCTAATATTTTAGTATGGGTGCCTTCTAATTTCTGAACGAATTCGGAAGTTTTGGTGGCAATGGCACTCATACGCTGCATCGCGTTTAAAACCAGTCTTTCGGCTTTGAGAATGGATTGAGATGAACCTTCCACGTAAAAAGCAATATCCCCCCTTCTAATGGGATCACCATCATTCATCTGTAGATCAAGTTTTAAATCCTGATCTATATAATTGAAGACCCTTTGAGCAAATTCAACACCTGCCAGAATCCCTTGATCTTTTACCAGAAGTTTGGCTTTTCCGGTTGCTTCCTTAGGAATACAGGCAAGAGAACTGTGATCTCCATCACCAACATCTTCTCTTATTGCGTTCTTAATAATTAATTCGATTTCTTTTTCAAATTGTTCCGGTGAGATCATTTTCTCTGCTTATTTTTGTAAATGTAGTAAAGTCTGTACTAAAATCACGGGATGACGATAAAATTAGTCTGTATTGGGAAAACAGATAAAAAGGAACTGGAAGCACTAATCGGGATATATTCAAACCGACTCCAGCATTATATAAAATTTGAATTTGAAATAATTCCTGATCTTAAGAAAACTAAAAATCTTGATGAGAACCAACAGAAATCTAAAGAAGGAGAATTGATCCTATCAGGGATTCAGAATTCAGATTTTATGGTTTTGCTGGATGAAAACGGAAAGCAATTCAGCTCTGAAACTTTTTCAGAATACATACAGAAGAGAATGAATACTGGTTTGAAAAGGCTCATTTTTGTAATTGGAGGTCCTTATGGTTTTTCCGAAGAAATTTACAAAAGAGCTAATGCTAAGATATCCCTTTCAAAAATGACCTTCTCGCACCAAATGGTGAGATTATTTTTTTCTGAACAGCTTTACAGGGCATTTACAATTCTAAAAAACGAACCATACCATCATAGATAATTACTTATGAAACTAGTTTTTGCTACGCACAACCCAAATAAATTCAGGGAAATTAAAAGTCTATTACCGAAGCATATTGAATTGCTCTCGTTGAGTGATATAGACTGTCATGAAGATATCGAAGAAACCGGTGACACCATTGATGAAAACGCCATGATCAAGGCCGATTATGTTAGAAACCATTATGGATATGACTGTTTTGCAGATGATACAGGATTAGAGGTAACTGCGCTTGCTGGAGCTCCAGGTGTTTATTCGGCTCGATATGCCGGCGAAACCAAAGATGATGAGGCCAATATCAGGAAGCTATTGGATCAGTTAAAAAAACGGGAAGATAGATCTGCGAGGTTTAAAACGGTAATTGCCTTGAATTTAAAGGATAGACAAAATCTTTTTACCGGGATTTGTAAAGGGATAATTTTAAAGCAAAAAAAAGGTGATAAAGGTTTTGGTTATGACCCAGTTTTTCAACCTCAAGGTTTTGATAAAAGTTTTGCTGAAATGGATCTTCCGGAAAAGTCAAAAATCAGTCATCGGGGTATCGCATTTAAAGAATTAATTGAATATCTATCTAAATGATTTATTTCGTAAAAACAGGAATTTTTAAAAGTCATTGAATATCAGTCGATTAAATTAAAAATAAATCCTAGAGAATCTAAAATAAATACGTACATTTGCCGCTTGAAATTCCTCAGGGTGAGGATGTGTTGCAAGAGGTTTAGGTTTAAGTATGTCGATTCGCTTCTTATGTAACACTTACATATCATAATCGAATACTTATTTAAACGAATGAACGCATTCCAAAAACTTGGACTTGATGCAGACTTGCTCAAGGCCATAGAAGACATGGGCTTCGAAACCCCAAGTGAAGTACAGGAAAAATCAATCCCAATTCTATTAGAACAGGAAACCGACCTTGTGTCTCTGGCACAAACAGGAACCGGTAAAACAGCTGCTTTTGGTTTTCCGCTAATTCAAAAGATTGATTCAAATTCAAAGAAAACACAGGCATTAATCCTATCTCCTACCAGAGAACTTTGTTTACAGATCACCAACGAAATCAAAAACTACTCGAAGTACAAGAAATCTCTGAATGTAGTTGCGGTATATGGGGGTGCAAGTATTACAGATCAAGCCAGGGCTATTGAAAGAGGTGCGCAAATTATTGTGGCTACTCCCGGTAGAATGCAGGACATGATTAGAAGAAGATTAGCAAATATCTCTTCTATTGGATACTGTGTACTAGATGAAGCAGATGAAATGCTAAATATGGGGTTCTATGAGGATATTAAGGATATCCTTTCTCATACTCCAAAAGAGAAGAAAACCTGGTTATTCTCTGCAACTATGCCTAAAGAGGTTGCAAAGATTGCCAAAAAATTCATGACAGATCCTGTAGAAATTACTGTAGGATCCAAGAATATGGGTACGTCTAACGTATCTCATGAATATTACCTGGTAAATCACCGTAATAGATATGATGCTTTAAAAAGGCTTGCAGATGCTAATCCGGAAATTTTCTCAGTAATCTTCTGTAGAACTAAAAGAGATACACAAAAGGTTGCCGAAAAGCTTATAGAGGATGGATACAATGCAGCTGCTCTCCACGGAGATCTAAGTCAGAATCAGCGTGATTTGGTAATGAAAAGTTTCAGAAGCCGCCAGATCCAGATGCTTGTGGCGACTGATGTTGCTGCACGTGGTATTGATGTAGACGATATTACGCACGTAATTAATTATCAACTTCCAGATGAAATAGAGACTTACACGCACCGTAGTGGTAGAACAGGTAGAGCCGGCAAAAATGGTGTTTCTATGGTGATCATTTCAAAAAGTGAGGTTCGCAAGATCAGAACTGTTGAAAAGATCATTCAGCAGAAATTTGAAGAAAAGTCTATTCCAGACGGAAAAGAGATTTGCAAAACGCAGCTTTTTCACTTAGCAAACGATATCAAGAAAACAGAGATCAATCATGATATTGATCCATATTTACCAACAATTAATGAGGCTCTGGAAGATTTTACTAAGGAGGAATTGATCAAAAAATTCTTCTCTGTAGAATTTACCCGTTTTTTCAATTACTATGAAAAAGCACCAGATCTAAGTTCTGAATCTGCTGGAGGAAGACCTCAGGTTTCTGAAGGAAATACGAGATATTTCATCAATGTTGGATCTAAGGACGGATTTGACTGGATGAGCCTTAAAGATTTCCTTAAAGAACAATTGAACCTGGGAAGAGACGATGTTTTTAAAGTTGATGTAAAGGCCAGTTTCTCGTTCTTTAATACAGATGAGCAACATACAGATCTTATTCTGAAGACATTCAGCGAATTTAACCATAATGGTAGATACGTAAATGTTGAAGTTACCAAAGATCAACAATCTGATAGAGGTGGTCGCAAAAGAGAACGCGGCGGTGGCGGTAAAAGAAAAGGCAAAAATTTTAAAGACAATAATGGAGATAACTTTAGAGGAAAGCGAAGATCTGACAGATCTGATAAAAAAGGCTCCCGAAAAGGAAGTCGAAATAAGAATATTGAAAACTCTGTAAAGAGAAGAAGGTCAAAAGCCTAACTATAATTTTTAAGATGCCAGACTTAATTCTTTAAGTTTGGCATTGTTTTTTATAAGGATTTTATATTTTTAGCCCTGATTGTTATGAAAAACATCTTACTACTATTTCTTATCCTGTTCGCAGGGCATATTTCAGCACAGGATATGGTGAACGGAACTGTGATGAATGCAGCGAACGATAAACCTATCGAAAATGTTCATATTGTAAATTTAAATCAGGTTAAAGGAGCTACTACTGATGAGAATGGTGAATTTAATTTGCAAGCCACTGTTAATGATACCCTATATTTTTCTTATCTAGGTTTCAGGTCTATTCGGGTTAGAGTTACTAACGACTGGCTAAAATATGGCAACGTAAAAGTAAAAATGACCGAGCTTGGATTTGCTTTGGAGGAAGTTACGGTTAACTCTGTTAAACTAACTGGTTATCTGGAAATTGACGCGAAAAATATTCCAATTTATGATAATTACCGGTACAGTATTTCTGGTTTAAATAGTGGTTATGAGGGTGGAGATGGTTCCCCCAGTGCTGTTACGAAGGCATTGAGATCCTTATCCAATCCGGCAGACCTTGTTTATAATATATTTGGTACCAGACCTAAGCAAATGCGAAAACTTAGGCAAATGAAAAAAGATGATAATATTCGTGAACTTCTAAGGAATAAATTTGATCGTGAAACCCTGATGGCACTTTTACAGGTGAATAGGGCTGAAATTGATGAAATTTTAAATAATTGTAATTATTCTGAAGATTTCATGAATACCGCGAATGATCTTCAAATACTGGACGCTATCAATAATTGCTACGAAGAATACAAGGTGCTTCAAAAGAATTAGCGAAATTCCATGATTTCTTTTAGTTCCTTTAAACCTTTGTCAAAATTGGCTCCAAGGGCTTTCTCAGGTGAGTAAAAAATGCTGATTATGGTAAGGGGAAAAGCTAAATTGCCTTTGGTTCCCCATACCATTTTGGTTTTTTCATCGTCAAGCTCCTTCATGCCTATATAAGTTAGAGTATGGACTTTTACCGGTTTAACAAATAAGATACTTGTCTCATATACTCTGCCTTGTTTCGCCTTGGTGATACGTTGGATACCCTCTCCTACTTTCGCGTTGCCTTTCCAATAAAAACTGGCACCAACCTTTCCGTCATTTCCTTTATATTTCATTATAGCCTCAGGATCTCTCTGAAACCATGGATTCCACAATGGCTGATTTTTAAGTTGTCTTATAAACGTAAATACCTCTTCTCTTGGTTTATTAATAACTACAGTTCTACTTATGTCATAATCCTTTTTCACCCAGGCATGCAAAAAAGCAAAAAATGTAATTAAGCCAATTATTAAATAAAAAAACAGGGTCATGAAAAATCTTTAAGGCGAGTAAAAGTTACAAATAATTACTGATTCAAAAAGTGCTGAATAAGTTCTTCTGAATTTTTAATTGTTTTTTTTGTCCAATTCATCCTGATTTGATCCTTCTCTTCTTTAGAAAACTCCCAGTTAACCTCTGAGTTTCTCAATTTTGTAGTTAAGCTTTGTAAAATAATAGCAGCAGAAACAGAAATATTAAGACTTTCAGTAAAACCAACCATAGGAATTTTTATTGTCGCATCTGCTTCTTCCATAATTTCACTTGATAAGCCGTCGCGTTCAGTTCCAAAGAAAAGGGCGGCCGGAGTAGATATATCAAAATCATCCAGTAGCTTTGAACCTTCGTGAGGACTTGTGGCGACAATTCGATAACCTTTAGATTTTAAATTTTTGAGGCAATCTTTTGTGGAAGTATACCTGTTAATGTCTACCCATTTTTGTGCGCCCATAGCAATCTCCTTGTCAATTCTCCTCGGAATTTTTTCTTCAATAACATGTATATTTTGAATTCCGAATACGTCACAACTTCTTACTACCGCACTGGTGTTATGCAATTGGTAAACATCCTGGGCAACCACGGTTAAGTGATTGGTACGTTGAGCCAGAACTTTATCAAATAATGCTTTTCTCCTTGGAGTAAGAAATTCCTGAAGATATTCTAAAATCTGCTTTTCTTTCATTTGAGCAGTAAAAATAAAAAACAGTGTAAGAAGTATTTACTTTGATCGAAACAATTTTTAAATTTAAATTATGTGGAAATTTTAAACGTCTTAACTTTTTCAAAAACAGACCAAGTGAAAAAAATTTTAGTTTTAACCGGAGCTGGAATCAGTGCTGAAAGTGGTATTAAAACTTTTAGGGATGCCAATGGACTTTGGGAAGGTCATGACGTGATGGAAGTGGCCTCACCCCAAGGATGGCAGAAAAATCAAGAACTGGTTCTGGAATTTTATAACGAAAGGCGCAAGCAACTGCTCCAGGTAGAACCTAATGCGGCTCACTACGCCCTTGCGAAACTTCAGGAATTTTATGAGGTAGAAATAGTTACCCAGAATATTGATGACTTGCACGAAAGATCAGGCAGCAAGAATGTTACCCATCTTCATGGAGAACTGCTTAAGGCAAGAAGTACTTTCGATGAGCAGCTTGTAATGGACTGGAAAAAAGATATTAAGCCCGGAGATTTTTGTGAACATAATTTCCAGTTACGTCCCCATGTTGTCTGGTTTGGAGAAGCTGTACCTATGTTTCAGAAGGCTGCTGAAATTGCTCAAAATGCAGATATTGTAATTGTTATAGGTACTTCCATGCAGGTATATCCTGCTGCCGGACTTGTAGATTTCGCACCCCGAAACGCTTCTTTTTACTTTATAGATCCTAATCCTAATATTTCTGAAACATCTAATCTGGAGATTATCAGAAAAAAAGCGGTAGAAGGTGTTCCTGAACTTGTAGAAAGCTTAATAGAAAAGGCTTAATGAAAGCGCAGGAAATTTTGTTAAATCTTGATTCCAGCTTGGCTAAAAGAAAAGCTGCAGCTGTAACTATTCTGAAAAATCAACACTTACTGCCGGACCTTATCTCGATTATAGTTCAGAATGAAAAAGAGTATTCATTAAAAGCTTTAATGGCATTCGAAATTCTCTCCAGGGAACATTTTCGAGCAATACAGGAATATACTCCGCAACTGGTGGATGCCGGTAAATTTTACCTGGATTCGCCATCTAGAAGATACCTCTCTAAAATTTACGGTCAGGCTATACATGCTGATGATGGCAATGCGAATTCATTTAATTTACCTTCAATAGTAAAGAAAAAGATTATAGAACTTTCATTTTTATGGTTAATCTCAAACGAACAAACATCTGTAAAGGTCTTTTCCATGCAAAACTTATTTGATCTCAGAAAGGAAGAGAAGTGGATTTCTGAAGAATTAAAAGCTGCTATAGAAAAAGAATTTTCAGTTTCCTCACAGGGTTTTAAACCGAGGGCCACAAAGATTCTCAGGAAATTGTAGCTTCAGTTTTTTA
>CAXGBX010000085.1:0-8125 GCA_964008195.1 uncultured Flavobacteriaceae bacterium | reverse complement strand
TGATTTAAAAAGGCGGTAGATTATTCTACCGCCATTTTAAATCAACTTCAGTGTATTTACCACTTATCAATTTCCTTTCTCAATTCTTCTTTAGATTTTCCAGTCTTCTCTTGCATGCGACCTAACATCTCGTCAAATTTCCCTTCAGAATACGTGGTATCATCATCGGTGAGTTTTCCATATTTCTGCTTAAACTCTCCTTTGATCTGTTTCCACTTTCCTTCTCTTTGATCTTCATTCATAACATATTGGTTTTAATGGTTATAGGGTTAAAGATATTCAAGCATCACTCTTAGAGCTCCCAAAAAACTCCTATTTTTGTCTTAAACATTTGTTATTTTTGAATTCGATTTGAATCTACATGAGAAAAATATTCCTGCTGTTTACCTTTATCGCTCTGCTGAACAGCTGTGCAGTTACCACTAAGGTGAATAATGACCATATTCAACTCAAATTTCTGGATGAATATGTTTTAGCTCCAGATACCGAATATGAGAATACTGTGGTAGGCGGACTTTCAGGAATTGATTATAAAAACGGTAATTATTTTCTGATAAGTGACCAGGCCTCGAATCCCAGAATATACCGTGCTAAAATCGATATTCAGCAAAAGAAAATTCAGGATATAACAATAGAGGAATTGATACAGATAAAAAAAACTGATGAATTCGCCGATGCCGTAATGGATCTTGAAGCGCTCAGGTTTGATGAAATGCGCAAAGAATTTGTAGTGGCAAGTGAGGGCAAAATCGACGAGGGAAGAGACCCTGGTATTTACAGGCTTACAAGATCTGGACAGATTAAAAGTGCCTTTAAAATTCCTGATTATTTTAAAGCTAAAGACGAGCAAAAGCCACGAAACAATGGCGTTTTTGAGGGAATCACTGAAAGTTTCGATCAGCAGGGCTATTGGGTAGCCACAGAATCTCCACTGGAAAAAGATTCTTCTAAACCAAAGATTTTTCCCTCAAGATCTCATATTCGAATTACCAGATTTGACAAAAACACGGGGGAACCTACAAGCCAGTTCGTTTATAAACTGGATGGAATCGCAAAACTTCCTATTAACTATTTTGCTGTGAATGGCGTAACAGAAATTATGGAGTATGATGAAAATAAATTCCTTGTTTTAGAACGATCTTATTCTGCCGGATATGGTTCCAGAGGAAATACGGTAAAAATTTTTGAAGTCGATGCCAGTAACGCGAGCAACACATTAAAAACAGATAAGTTGAAGGGTGCCGATTATGATACAGCGGAAAAAAAGCTATTATTTAATTTTAAATCTGTAAAAGATAAGCTAACCGAAAATATTATAGACAATATCGAAGGAATGTGTTTTGGACCTCAGCTGGAAAATGGAAAGAAAACCTTGATGCTGGTCTCTGATAACAACTTTAATAGTTTCGCAGAGCAAATAAACCAATTTATTCTGATGGAAATTGATATAAAAAATAAATAAATGTATCTAAGGTTTTTGTCAGCCGTAGTCGTAGGCTAAGACAAAAACGTTTCGACTGCGCTCAATGTGACATTATATTTTTTATTTATCCTTATATAACAATAAGCGGAAAAACAATTAACTAATCCGCTACTTTACTAAAAAAATTAAATATCATGACAACTATTATCGCCCTGTTTTTCTCGCTTTTTTTGAGTTTTGGATCAGCTTCAGAAAAACAAATTCAACAGACTTATAGTGATTCTATTACCACTTATTATTTGATTAGACATGCAGAAAAAGATAGAAGTGATAGCACAAATAAGGATCCAAATCTAACTAATGAAGGTAAAGAAAGAGCCAAAAAATGGACAAACATCCTGAAAGATATCAAATTTGATGCTGTCTACAGCACTAATTATAATAGAACAAAGCAAACTGCAAAACCACTGGCAGAATCGCAACAGCTAGACGTAAAGACTTACGAAGCAAACAATTTATATAACGATGATTTTAAAAAGCTTACAAAGGGAAAAACAGTCCTCGTAGTTGGCCATAGCAATACGACTCCACAATTCGCAAATGCTATATTAGGCGAAAAGAAATATGAGAATATAGATGATTCGGAAAATGGGGCGCTCTTTATAGTTCATGTGCTGGAAGACGGCTCAAAAATAAGCCAGGTAATTTATATAAATTAAGATCCAGGTTTTACCTTGACATTTCTGGTTTCTATAAGTGAGAGCAATTCCAACTCACGATTTTCGTAAAGACTGTCCAGTTTTTCAAGCGGAGTAGAAAGGTCTTCATATTTATAGTTCTCGTAGTCTACAAAGCGAATTCCCTCAATAATTCGGTGATTAAATGCTTTTCTGAAACGAATACCTCCATCATTTACTTCAAAGTTATAAGCCAGATAATCTACTTCAAAATTCTGGGTATCTATCCAGTACATATATTCATCTTCATGATCTGTACCTCCACCATCTTCAGAAAAAGTCACCTTTACCTCGTAATATTCCCGGCCGGCAATACTGTCTTTTCCTATCAATTCCTTATTCGCAGCCGGTGCATTTAGTCCATATGGCAATTGCACAAAATAATGAACAGAATTTATAGAATTACTAATAGGCAGCCTTAAACTATCCTCTACTGCCACAGCAGAATCGTTAACAATTTTTTGCAGACTGTCATTATTTAAAATATAATGAATCTCATTGCCGATGGAATCTTTGGCTGTTCTTTCATATTTGAACTTCCCCCCAGCCCTTTTACTTTTATATTTTTTATTTCGAAAAACAAAATCGATCTCCGCGTTCAGGTATCTATCGCCCCCGGCATTTTCAATCGCATTGTTAACGATTTCATCCACGCTAAGCTCTTTTTTTTCTTCCGCACAGGAAATGAAGACCAGAATAATAAATACTAAAAATACATTTTTCATTAGAAGACAATTTGATTGGCGCAAAAATAATATTATTTAATTAGTATCCATATTCGCTGAATTTTAAAATTGCTTTAGTATGAAATTAGCTTAAAGCTTGTATTTTTGTGATATATGAAGAATGCTATCAACATCAAAAACCGGAAGGCAAAATTCAATTACGAGTTTTTGGATAAATATACCGCAGGTATCAAACTAGCTGGAACCGAAATAAAAGCCATTCGTGAAGGAAAAGCTAATATCGCTGAAAGCTTTTGTGAATTCAATAATCATGAGCTTTTCGTAATTAATATGCATGTTGAAGAATATTCCCATGCTACGCATTTTAACCATAGCCCGAAAACTGAAAGAAAACTGTTATTACAACGTAAAGAGTTACGAAAACTGGAGAAAGAAGTAACCAATTCGGGCCTTACTATTATCCCATTAAGATTATTTATAAATGACCGTGGTCTGGCAAAATTACAAATTACACTCGCAAAGGGTAAGAAGTTATATGATAAGCGGGAAACGATTAAAGACCGTGAAAGCAAGCGACGTTTAGACCGAATCCAGAAGGAATACAAATAAATTACATTTTTTTTCGTTCTAGAGTAATCCAAAATCTAACCAATGATTAAAAAATTACTTGGTCTGTTGCTTTGTATGGCAATTGCCCAAACAAATGCCCAAATTACTGGAACAGTAAAAGATCAAAATGGTAATGCATTACCATACGTTAATATTTACACGGAAAATGGTTCTAAAGGAACCACTACCAATGAAGACGGTATTTATGAATTAAAAATTGCTGAACCTGGTACTTATACCCTTGTTTACCAATTCCTGGGATACAAAACTCTCAAAAAACCAATAGAAGCCGGTAGCTTTCCTATGGAAGTGAATGTAAGTCTTGAAGCTGAAAGTACCAGCCTGGACGAAGTTACCGTGCAAAGTGGAGAAAATCCCGCGAATAGAATCATCAGAAATGCCATAGATAGCAGAAAACTGAATTCAGAAAGACTGGAATCTTTTACTGCCGATTTTTATTCCCGCGGATTATGGCGAATTAAGAATGCCCCGGAAAAAATTTTAGGTCAGGACGTGGGTGATCTTGGTGGCGGACTGGATTCTACACGAAGCGGAATTGTTTACCTAAGCGAAACTATTTCAGAAATCGCCTACCAGAAACCTGATGATTTTAAGGAAAAAATTATCGCTTCTAAGGTAAGTGGTGACGACAATGGCTTCAGCCTTAACTCTGCGCAGGAAGCTTATTTCTCCTTTTACGAAAATACATTGGAGATCAATAGTGAGATGGTTTCCCCAATTGCAGATTATGCCTTCAATTATTACAGGTATAAACTCGAAGGAACCTTTTTTGATGATCAGGGGAATATGATCAATAAGATACTGGTGACTCCGAAGCGTGAGGGAGATAGGATCTTTTCAGGATTTATTTATATTGTCGAAGATGTATGGCAGATTTACGGTGTAGATCTTACAACTACCGGGATTGCCATTCAGGTACCTCCTATCGAAAAAATTATCTTCAAACAAAATTATAAGTATTCCGAAGAGAATAAACTTTATATTCAAATCTCGCAAAGCGTTGATTTCAGCTTTAAAATGTTTGGTTTTGGTGGTGACGGTAGATTTACTGCGGTTTACAGTAATTATGATTTCAATCCGGGTTTTGATAAAAACAGTTTCGGAAGAGAAATTCTTAGTTTTCAAGAGCAGGCCAATTTAAAAGATTCACTCTACTGGAAAGAAAAACGCCCTATTCCGCTTACTACTGATGAAATCGAAGATTACGTTAGAAAAGATAGCATTCAGGAAGTTAAAAGCACGAAAAAATATAAGGATTCTGTAGATGCGGTAAGCAATAAATTTGGCATTACCGATATACTTTTCGGATATTCTTATCAAAATTCCTGGAAAAACAGAAGCTTTAGTATTAGCGCACCTATTTCGGGAATTGGTTTCAATACTGTTCAGGGATGGAATACAGATGTCACTTTATCATATTCTCAAAGAACCGGGGAAGACCAGGAAAATTATTGGCGAGTTTACTCAGATATCGATTATGGTTTAAGCGAAGAAAGATTTAGAGTAAATGGTGGTTTTCAGAAGAAATTCAATAATTTCAATAAGCCATTCTTGAGTATTTCCGGAGGAATTGCTTCTGAACAGATAAACGCTGCAGAACCAATATCGCCTCTATTGAATAGTATCACCACTATTTTCTTCGAACGAAATTATATGAAGCTATATGAAAAAAGCTTCGCTAATATCGGCTATGGACAGGATGTGTTTCCCGGAATAAGACTTTTTGGTCAATTGGGTTGGGAAGACAGGAATGCCCTTACTAATAATACAGATCATGTGATTATAGATTGGGAAGATCGCGAGTATACCTCTAACAATCCTTTGCAACCTGATAATTTTGGTAGTATCCCTTTTGAGGAACATTCTATTTTCAAATCGAATATCTATGCTGATATCACTTTTGGACAGAAATATATGAGCTATCCAAATGGTCGTTACAATGTGTACGAATCTAAATATCCAAAGCTGAAATTAAGCTGGGAAAAAGGTTTTGGAAGTAGCGAGAGCATATATAATTTTGATCAATTCAAGGCTCAGATAAGTCAGAATCTTGATATCGGCAATAAGGGTGAGTTTCAATATTTGATCAATGGAGGTGTTTTTTCAAATGCAGATGAAATTAGCCTGGTAGATTTTCAGCATTTTAATGCCAATCAAACCAGGATCGGGTTTGGTAGTTACTTAGGCAAGTTCAATTTGATGTCTTATTATAACTTCAGCACCAACCAGAATTATGCGGAATTCCATGCAGAACACGATTTTCAGGGTTGGGCTCTGGGTAAATTGCCTTTGCTAAATAAACTAAACTTTAATTTGATCTTAGGAGCGCACAGGTTAGCTACCGACGGTCGGGATCCTTATTCAGAATATTCGGTGGGAATTGATAATATTGGATTTGGCAAATACAGGTTTCTACGGCTGGATTATGTAGTTTCAGATTTCGGTGGCAAAACGGATGGTGCTTTTATTTTCGGACTGAAATTTTAGCAGAATTGTCATTCCGACGAAGGAGGAATTTCTTTGCTGTACAACAGATTCTTCACTGCGCTATCGCTTCGTTCTGAATGACACATACGTTTTTCAATCGGAAATGTTATCTTAGGATGACTTATTATTCCAAAGAAATCTCTCTCGCTGGTCGAGATGACAAATGGAAAAAATCATAAAAGTCAACTGTTAACTGTTTATTGATAATTGCTCATTGTTACTTCGTACTTTTGCCCCATACTACAAACTGCAATCTAAAGTCTAAAGTCTTAAAGAAACATGAATTATCTTTCAGTAGAAAATATTGCTAAATCATACGGCGAACGCAGGCTTTTTGAAAATATAAGTTTCGGCATCAATAAAGATCAGAAAATTGGTTTCGTAGCTAAAAATGGAACTGGTAAAACAAGCTTGCTGAATATTCTTGCCGGAACCGATGCTCCAGACGAAGGTCAGGTGATTTATCGTAACGATATTCGTGTCGCTTTTCTTTCCCAGGAACCTGATCTTGATCCTGAACTTACCATTGAGCAAAGTATTTTTACCAGTGAGAATCCTACGCTGAAAGTGGTTGAACAATACGAAAAGGCACTGCTGAATCCTGAAGATGGAGATGCGCTTCAAAAAGCTATGGATGCGATGGAAGTGAATAATGCCTGGGATTTTGAGACCGAATTCAAGCAAATTCTTTTCAAATTAAATCTGGAAGATCTTAATGCCGTCGTTAAAAACCTATCCGGGGGGCAGAAAAAACGCCTTGCCTTAGCTAGAATGTTATTAAAAAAACCGGATTTCATCATTCTGGATGAACCTACCAACCATCTCGATCTGGATATGATTGAATGGCTGGAAGAATATTTCAAAAAACAGGATTTCACCATTTTTATGGTTACTCACGACCGGTATTTCCTGGAACGGGTTTGTACTGAGATCATAGAACTCGAAGATGGGAAACTTTATACCTACAAAGGAAACTACTCCTACTACCTCGATAAAAAAGAAGAAAGACATCAATTAGAAGCGACCAATACCGATAAAGCCCAGCAGTTATATAAAAAGGAGCTGGACTGGATGCGCCGCCAACCCAAGGCCCGTACTACGAAATCCAAATCGAGAATTGAAGATTTTCATGAGATAAAACATCGTGCAAATCAGCGTAGGCAGGATCATAAAGTTCAGTTAGAGCTGAACATGGAACGTCTTGGCAGTAAGATTGTGGAAATTCATAATATCTCTAAAGAACTGGGCGGAAAACAATTAATGCAAGGCTTCAGCTATACTTTTCAGAAGGGAGAGCGCCTTGGGATTATTGGAAAGAATGGAACCGGAAAATCCACATTTTTGAATATGCTTACCGGAAATCTAAAGCCGGACACCGGAAAAATAGTGATCGGAGAAACAGTGAAATTCGGATATTATACCCAGAAAGGAATTAAAATTAAAGCCGGACAAAAAGTAGTTGAAGTCATTAAAGAATTTGGAGATTATATTCCACTTAAAAAAGGACGCCAGATCTCTGCAGAACAACTTTTAGAACGATTTCTTTTCAGCAGAAAAAAACAATATGATTTTGTGGAGAAACTGAGTGGTGGTGAGAAAAAACGACTTTACCTGTGTACTGTTTTAATTCAGAATCCTAATTTCCTTATCCTTGATGAACCAACCAATGACCTCGATGTTTTAACGCTCAATGTTCTGGAAAACTTCCTGATGGATTTCCCGGGTTGTATTATTGTGGTTTCTCACGACCGTTATTTTATGGATAAAATTACAGATCACCTTTTTGTTTTCGAAGGAAATGCTGAAGTAACAGATTTTCCCGGTAATTATACCGATTATAGAGAATATGAAGCTTCAAAACCGAAAGGAGAAAAGTCTACTCCTGAAGTTTCAGAATCCAAAAAAGAAAAAAAAGAATATAAATCTAACAGTTCCGGTCCTTCACTAAGTTATAACGAGAAAAAAGAATATAGTAAGCTGGAAAAGGAAATAGCCAAACTGGAAAAAAAGAAAGAAGAGGTTCAACAAAAATTTTTAGAAGACTTAGACGGTGATGAAATTGCGGCAAATTCCATGAAATTGAAAGAGATCGAAAATGACATCGAGACCAAAACCGAGAGATGGTTTGAACTTCTTGAAAAGTAAGAGTCTTAGTTGAAATT
>CAXGBX010000084.1:0-8132 GCA_964008195.1 uncultured Flavobacteriaceae bacterium | reverse complement strand
TTGTCAACTATAATAGCTTTTACTCTTGATGCAATGTCTGACATAATTTTTTATTTAAATTTTGATTAGGTGGCAAAAATAAAAAACTTTATTTTAAAACCGATTTTTCCTCTAAAAATGTGATGGTAATTTACATAAATTCATCGAAAGCAATTAATTTTACATCCTAATAAATGTTAACAAGCTTATTTTGAGTGATAAAGAAAGTATCCACACTAAAAAGATTGTAATTTTTGCTTCCGGTTCTGGCACCAATGCCGAAAATATCATCAAACACTTCCAGAAATCCGAAAATATTGAGGTTGTTGCGGTCCTTTCAAACCGAAGATCTGCAGGTGTTCTAAAAAAAGCACACGACCTGGGTGTAAAATCACTCTTATTTGACAAGGAAGCACTTTATCATACCAATGATATACTAAATATTTTGAAAGATATGAAGCCAGACCTTATCGTACTTGCTGGTTTCTTATGGCTATTTCCATCGAAAATAATTAGAGAATTTCCTGATAAAATTATCAATATTCATCCTGCTTTATTACCTAAATATGGTGGAAAAGGCATGTATGGTGCCAAAGTACATGAATCTATTATCGCTAATAAAGAGAAGGAAAGTGGCATTTCCATACACTATGTAAATGAGAAGTATGACGAAGGAAATATTATTTTTCAGGCCACAACCAGCATAGAAAATCATGATACTCCTGAAAGTCTTGCCGGAAAAATTCATGAACTAGAGTATAGGCATTTCCCGGAAGTAATTCAGCAACTATTAGAAGCCAAAAACTAATGCAGACTCCCAAAGTTCATATTTTTACCGATGGAGCCGCAAGAGGAAATCCAGGCCCCGGAGGTTTTGGAGTGGTGATGGAATGGGTTGGCAAACCTTATAAGAAAGAATATGCCCAGGGCTTCAAACTTACTACTAATAATCGCATGGAATTAATGGCTGTTATTGTAGCGATTAGCAAACTGAAAAATCCGGGGACACCGGCAAAAGTTTTCACAGATTCAAAATATGTGGCTGATGCTGTAAATAAAGGCTGGGTTTTTAACTGGGAAAAGAAAAATTTCGAGAACCGAAAGAATACCGATCTATGGAAAGCCTTTCTCAAAGTTTTCCGAAGACATGAAGTTCAATTTCAATGGATCAAAGGCCATAACGATCATCCTCAAAATGAACGCTGCGATGCATTAGCAGTGATGGCCTCCAAAGGGAAAGACCTCTTGGAAGATACCGGTTATAAAGCTTAACATTTTCGACTAATTTGAGGTTTACACCTTGAAAAACAAACTGTATATTTGCACCGACAATTTAAAACCCGTTATGAGCAAATTACTTATCGTAGGAACCGTTGCGTTCGATGCTATTGAAACCCCTTTTGGAAAAACAGATAAAATTCTTGGTGGCGCTGCTACTTACATTGGCCTATCTGCTGCAAATTTCGATATTAAAAGCGCCGTAGTTTCAGTTGTAGGTGAAGATTTTCCTCAGGAATACCTTGACCTTCTGAAAAAGAACAATATCAATATTGAAGGAATTGAAGTTGTAAAAGGTGGAAAAACTTTTTTCTGGAAAGGTAAATACCATAACGATTTAAATACAAGAGATACTTTAGACACGCAATTAAATGTTCTCGCAGACTTTAATCCTGTAGTGCCTGATTCTCATAAGGATGCTGAGTTTGTAATGTTGGGGAATTTACATCCCCTGGTTCAATTAAGCGTTCTAGAACAGGTTGAAAATCCGAAACTGGTTGTTTTAGACACCATGAATTTCTGGATGGATAATGCCCTGGAAGATTTAATGAAAGTGATCGCTAAAGTAGATGTGATTACTATTAATGACGAAGAAGCAAGACAATTATCGGGAGAATACTCTTTGGTAAAGGCGGCTAGAAAGATCGAAGAAATGGGTCCAAAGTATGTGGTGATTAAAAAAGGGGAGCATGGCGCTTTACTTTTTCATAAAGATCAGATATTCTTTGCTCCGGCACTCCCTCTAGAAGAAGTTTTTGATCCAACCGGTGCCGGCGATACATTTGCTGGTGGTTTCGCAGGCTACCTGGCAAAAACGGGGGATGTTTCCTTTGAAAATATGAAAAGCGCCATTATTTATGGGTCTAATCTTGCTTCCTTTTGCGTAGAAAAATTTGGAACAGAAAGGATGCAATCGCTAACCGGCGACCAAATGAATAGGAGGCTTGACCAGTTCAAGAAACTTACACAATTTGAAACACAACTAGATTAATATAACGCCCTGTAATTTCAGGGCTTTTTTATTGACAAACACAACATAACATTCCTAAAGGAACAACAATATGAGTGATGCTTTAAAACACGAGTGCGGAATTGCCCATATAAGGCTTTTAAAACCTCTTGATTACTACAAGAAAAAATATGGTACGGCATTTTACGGCGTAAATAAGATGTACCTCCTAATGGAGAAGCAACACAACCGCGGGCAGGATGGAGCAGGATTTGCGAGCATCAAGCTTAATACCATTCCCGGTGAACGATATATAAGTCGTGTTCGTTCAAATCAGGCGCAACCTATTCAGGATATTTTTGCACAGATCAACGAGCGGATAAATGAAGAAATTAAAGCTAATCCCGAATATGCCGATGATACTGAGCTTCAGAAAAGATATATTCCTTATTTAGGGGAAGTATTTTTAGGCCATGTTCGATACGGTACCTTCGGAAAGAACAGCATAGAAAGCGTTCACCCATTCCTTAGACAAAACAACTGGATGCACCGTAATCTCATTGTTGCAGGGAATTTTAATATGACCAATGTAAACAAGCTCTTTAACAATCTTGTAGAACTTGGTCAGCATCCTAAAGAACGGGCCGATACGGTTACGGTCATGGAGAAAATTGGTCACTTTCTGGATGATGAAGTTCGTAAGTTATATAAAAAGCTAAAGAAAGAAGGTTATTCCAAAGTAGATGCCTCCCCGATGATCGCAGAAAAATTAAATGTTGCAAAAATTCTCCGAAAGTCTTCAAAAAACTGGGATGGTGGTTATGCGATGGCAGGATTAATAGGACATGGTGATTCTTTTGTACTTCGTGATCCTGCAGGTATAAGGCCTGCTTATTATTATAAAGATGATGAAGTGGTGGTGGTAGCCTCAGAAAGACCGGTAATTCAAACGGTTTTTAATGTAGACTTTGATGATGTACACGAGTTGCCCCCGGGGAATGCAATAATCACAAAAAAGAATGGTGATGTTTCTATTAAAGAAATTTTAGAACCATTAGAAAGAAAGGCCTGCTCTTTTGAAAGAATATATTTTTCCAGAGGTAGTGATGCTGAAATTTATGAAGAACGAAAAATGCTCGGCAGACTTTTAATGCCGGAAGTTTTAAAATCTATTAATCACGATACCCTTAAAACGGTATTCTCTTTTATTCCAAATACTGCAGAAACCTCTTTTTATGGAATGGTTGAAGCCGCACAGGATGAACTGAACAAACAAAAAAATGAGGCTATTCTGGAAGAAAAGGAAACTTTGACCGATGCCAGGCTTCAGGAAATACTTTCTCACCGCTTAAGAACTGAGAAAATTGCTATCAAGGATGCTAAATTGAGAACTTTTATAACGGAAGATAGTAGCCGCGACGATCTGGTAGCTCACGTATATGATGTTACCTACGGCGTAGTGAAACCAGAGGACAATCTGGTTATTATTGATGATAGTATCGTAAGGGGAACCACCCTGAAAAAAAGCATCATAAAAATGATGGATAGATTAAAACCTAAAAAGATCGTAGTGGTTTCCTCAGCTCCACAAATTAGATATCCAGATTGTTATGGAATAGACATGGCAAGAATAGAAGACCTTGTAGCCTTCAGAGCTGCGTTGGCATTGTTGAAAGACAATAATCAATATGATATCGTAGAAAAAGTATATAAAAAGTGTAAGGAGCAGGTAGACCTTGACGATAAGGAAGTTCAGAACTTTGTGAAGGAAATTTATGATCCATTTACCGATAAGGAAATTTCTGATAAAATCTCAGAATTATTATGTGATGAAGATGTGAATGCTGAAGTAAAAGTAATCTATCAAACGGTGGATAATCTTCATAAGGCATGTCCTAAAAATCTTGGTGACTGGTATTTTACAGGAAATTATCCAACCGCTGGAGGAAACAGAGTTGTAAATAGAGCTTTCATGAATTTTTTCGAGGGTAAAAAAGATCGAGCTTACTAATAATTTCCCTTTTAACTAATATAACTGCACTTTGTCTAATATTCTTTGTGCGTAGTACAATTCTATCTACTTTAGTAGAGCCATAACATAAGTAGGTTAAGTTCATGGTAGATTTGGGGCAAAAAAAGGTGGATTCATTCCGCCTTTTTTTATTTTAAGGAAACACCAATCTGTACAAAACAACTTTCCAATAAGCATCACATTTTTCTGATTAACAGCATTTTAACTAATTTATGGGTAGTTTATCTAAAAATCTAAAACTCAAAAAAGATTCTTACTATATTTATTAGACCATAGCATAAGTAGGTTAAGTTCATGGTAGATTTGGGGCAAAGAAAGGTGGAATTTTAATTCCGCCTTTTTTTATGGTTCCAATTCAACAAAACAGCAAAAATGAACTTTAAATTTCGTCGACAAACAACTCAAAATATTGAAAAACAGCACTTTAACTAATTTATATGTAATTCATCTAAAATATAAAATTGGATGGATTATTCGATCTATATTTACTGTACCATAGCATAAGTAGGTTAAGTTCATGGTAGATTTGGGGCAAAAAAAGGTGGAATTTATTCCGCCTTTTTTTATGCAGTTATTTTATTCAACTTTACCCATAAAAAAGGCCGCTGTATAGCGACCTTTTTTATTCAATTTAATAATCTCTACTATTTTGCCTTGGCATAACGACTTGAAACTTCTTTCCAGTCTATTACATTGAAGAATGCATCTATGTACTCAGGACGCTTGTTCTGATAATTTAAATAATAAGCATGTTCCCAAACATCAAGTCCTAAAATTGGAGTTCCTCCACAGCCTACTTCCGGCATAATTGGATTATCCTGGTTAGGAGTAGAACATACCTCTACTTTTCCCCCACTATGCACACAAAGCCATGCCCATCCAGAACCAAACTGTCCTGCAGCGGCATTAGAAAATTCTTCTTTAAATGCTTCAAAAGATCCATAAGCAGCATCGATAGCTTTGGCTAGTTCACCTTCTGGTTTCCCACCACCATCTGGAGACATAACTTCCCAAAAAAGACTGTGATTATAAAAACCACCACCATTATTACGAACTGCTTTATTAGACATATCAAGATTTTTTAAAATATTCTCGATATTCTTTCCATCCTTATCAGTTCCTTCAATAGCATTATTCAATTTTTTGGTGTATCCAGCATGATGTTTTCCATGGTGAATTTCCATAGTTTTTGCATCTATATGTGGCTCCAATGCATCAAAAGCATATTTTAATTTTGGTAATTCAAAAGACATAATTATCTGATTTTTTAGTGATTAGTACTTAAACTCACCCAAATTTAGCTATTCAGGTATTTAAAGGAAATTATTTAGTGTTATAAAATACTTAAAAGCATCTAGCCTTTAAAATTCATTTTTATTTTAAATTTAGACTTTTACCAATCAAACTAACTCCAACAATAAAATCTGCTTGAAAAATTCCTTCAATATTTACAATGCTTCCGCCGGCTCGGGAAAGACTTTTACACTGGTAAAGGAATATTTAAGTATCCTTTATACCTCTCAAAAAAGGGATAGATATAAAAATATTCTGGCCATTACTTTTACCAATAAAGCGGTTGGAGAGATGAAGACCAGGATCATAGAAAGCCTGGCAAGCTTTTCTAAACCTGATGTCACTTCTGAAAACAATCCCTTATTAAAATCGATCATCGAAGAAACACAATTATCAGAAGAAAGTATTCGAAAAAAATCTACTGAAATTTTAAAAAGCATCATTCATAATTATGCAGCCTTTGAAATTTCAACCATTGATGGATTCACACACAGGGTTCTGAGGACTTTTGCCCGTGACCTTGGAATCCCAATGAATTTTGAAGTAGAATTAAGTGCAGAAGAGATTCTAATGGAGGCAGTGGATCGTTTGATAAACCGGGCAGGAACAGATAAAAAACTAACCAAAATTCTGGTTAGTTATACCTTATCAAAGACCGACGATGATAAAAGTTGGGATATTAGCAGGGATCTTTTCAATATCTCAAAACTCTTGATCAATGAGAACCATCAAAAACCCCTTGAACTTTTAAAAGCAAAGACTTTAGAAGATTTTCAACAATTCTCAAGAAAACTAAGGTCTGATATTCAAATCGCCGATGAGACGCTTAAAGTTTCGGCTGATTCATTTTTTGAAATGATTGGGAATAATGGGATTCAGGAAACTGATTTTAGCGGGCAGTATCTACCAAAACATTTCAGAAAACTTCAATCTGGAAATGGTTCTGTAAATTTTAATGCTAAATGGGCTGAAAAGATTGAAGATGAACCACTATATCCTAAAAGAGCCAGTGAGGCTTCAAAAATTTCGCTTGATGGTATTCAGGGCGAAATAGCTGAAATCTTCCATGCTTCAAAAAAAGCCTATTTTCAAATTGAATTTCTTACCGAAATAAAGAAGAACCTTGTTCAGTTATCCTTATTGAATGAGATTAACCGCGAGGTGGAAGAAATAAAAAAAGATAGGAACCTTGTCCTGATTTCAGAATTCAATCCAATAATCAGCGAGCAGGTTAAAGATCAACCGGCTCCATTTATTTATGAACGGCTGGGAGAGCGTTATCAGCATTATTTTATAGATGAATTTCAGGACACCTCTACCATGCAATGGGAAAACCTGGTGCCTTTGATAAGCCATAATCTATCTGGGACTGAGAATAATTCCAGCCTTACCATTGTAGGTGACGCAAAACAGAGTATTTACCGCTGGCGGGGGGGACGTGCTGAACAGTTGATAAATCTTAGCAATCTCACAAATCATCCTTTTCAGATAGAACAAAACGTAGTAAATCTTCCGGATAATTACAGGAGCGGTTCTGAAATTGTAAATTTTAACAACAGTTTTTTTCAGTATGCAGCCTCCGTTTTAAGTTATCCTGAGTATTCCGAATTATTTAAAGCGGCCATACAACAACCAAAAAAAGGGGATTTTGGTTATGTAAACCTTCAATTTGTAGAAGCAGAAAACCGGGAAAAAGAATTTGAAATTTACCCGCAGAAGATTTTAGAAATTATTAAAGACCAGGACTCAAAAGCGGTAAATAGAAGAGATATTTGTATCCTGGTTCGGAAAAAGAGTGAAGGGGTTGCCATTGCAGAGTTTTTGAATGAGCATTCTATTTCTGTGATTTCATCTGAAACCTTATTGCTTGAGCAATCCCAGAAGGTTCTGCTTATTGTAAATCTGCTTGCATTCTCCATGAATTCTGAAGATGATCAATTAAAACTTCAGATTTTTAATTATCTGGCAGAAGAATATTTGTCCGCTGAAGAAACGCATAAAGTTCTGGTTCAGCAATTACCGAAAAATGGTTCTGAATTCTTCGATTGGCTATCAGACTACCAGGTCCAGTTTGAAATGGAGGAACTTAAAAGATTATCCCTATATGAATCTGTGGAATATATTATTCGAAGTTTCAGTTTAGTAGAAAAATCTGACGCATACATTCAGTTTTTCCTCGATTTTGTATTTGAAACCACTCAAAAAACTTCCAATAGCCTGAATGATTTTCTTGAAAAATGGGAACAGAAAAAAAATAAACTCAGCATTGTAGTCCCTGAAACTGATAATGCGGTGCAGATCATGACCATTCATAAATCTAAAGGTCTTGAATTTCCGGTAGTGATCTATCCTTTTGCAAATTCAGAACTCCAGGATACCAGAAATGATAATTTATGGCTGGAAATAAATGACGAAAATATTCCTGTCGCGTATGTGAGTGCATCACAAAAAATGCTGAATTGGAACCAAAATGCTTCAGAAACCTACAAAGACCTTATATATAAGAATGAATTAGATACTTTAAATGTGTTGTATGTAGCTTGCACGAGGGCTGCGCAGCAATTATATATACTCTCGAATTATCACGAAAAACCTAAAAGC
>CAXGBX010000083.1:0-8146 GCA_964008195.1 uncultured Flavobacteriaceae bacterium | reverse complement strand
CTTACTGCAATTTCAAGGTTTACGATGTTAACTCCATTACCATTTAACGAAATCACTACATAGGCTGGAATTTCTTCTGAACATTCTGGAAAGTCATTTAAATGAGCTTTATTTTGCAATTGAGCTCTGTTAGCTAAATCATTTAATATTGTAGCAAAAGAAATGCTTGCCATATTGTCTTCAGGAGCTACTGTTCCTGGATTATCTTCTTTACTACATCCGGCAAATACTAAAGCAACGATAACTGCTGAAGCCAGATAATTTCTAATTTTTTTCATAATTCAGATTTTTAGATATTAATATTTAGAATGGTTAAAAGAACCTTTCATATTTTATGAAGGTTTATTGTTGAAAAGAATGCCAATCAGCTTTGCTGATTGGCATTCTTCTAATTAATCATCTATTCCGCATGCAACTGCATGAACTATAATCCAGAAGTCCCCATCAGTATTATTGAAATCGAAGGTATACTGCAAAGTATTTGCACTTACCTCACCGTTTCTATTATACTGTCCTGGAGCTTTAGCTACGTTGCCAGAAGGCTTATTTTCAGAAAGATTTACATGTAGTTCTTCAATTGAAAAACCGGAGAATAAATCGATGCTCAATTCTACATCTCCATCATCATTCAATGTAACTGTTGCATTTCCTACCTGAGTTCCTTTACTAAGGTCATTCTGACCAGCTCCAGCCCAGATTTTATATGTTTCTGTATCATCTGGTTGATCAAATTCTTCTGCCCATCCCCATCTATTGGAATTCGAAAAAGAATTGATGGTGGTATTCCCAAACATGAAAGCTGTTTCACATGCTCCTCCACCATTGTCATTTTCACAGTCATCTGGAATACCATTTTGATTTTCATCTACGTTATCATCTCCATCTTCACAAACATCACAGATATCAGGTACTCCATCACTATCTGAATCTTCACCGATACAAGGATCGCTTGGACATCCAAGATTACCTATACTACCTGCTTCATTTGGACATTCATCACAAGCATCTGGAACGCCATCATAATCTGAATCTGCATTATCATCTCCCTTCTCACAAATATCACAAGATGCAGGAACACCATCTTGATCGGGATCATCCCCTATACAGGTATCATCAGGACAACCAAAGAAATCACCAGGATTATCTTTACACTTATCACACTCGTCACCTACGCCATCGCCGTCTGAATCTGTTTGATTCGGATTGGCGTCCGCAGGACAGTTGTCACAAGCATCTCCTAAACCATCACCATCTGAATCTGCCTGATCTGGATTGAAATCATCGGGACAGTTATCGCAACTAGCTCCCTGGCCATCATCATCATTATCCTGACCCGGACAAGTATTTTGATCTGGATCACAACCAAATCTTAAATGCTCATAGTCTACATTATCATCTCCGTCAAAGTTTGCTTCAATGTCATCAAGACTTAATGTTCCACTAATCACATCCGCATCTGGAGTAGGATAGTATCCAGCCCATGGTTGTAAAGTAACTTCATAATATAAATATGTTTCGTCATCATCAACTCCTTCTGGAGGAGATGGTAATGCAAAACATAATGGACCTGCAGAGAATTCTCCTTCAGCACTAATAGGTGCAGGAACATTGGTATATAATGGTGTACCATCTGCATCATCACCTAACCAAATACTTACACCATAATTGGCAACGAAATGACGATCTCCTATACAATAGTTTGCAAAAAAGCAAAAATCTAAAGCTGTGTTAGTTTCTAACTCAAAGAATAAGTAGCCATATTCGTTAACCATACGTTTATCATAGCATAGTACATCAACATCAACATATTTTTTAGTTCCGGCTGCCAGATTTATTTGCAAAGGCAGTGGGTTGTCTACAAAATTTGAAAGTATTCCTTCTTCTTCTGTAGAAGGTGCCACCCAAACTAGATTATCATCATCATCATACACCGCGAAGAAATCAAGGGAATAAGTACCTTCAGGCAACTCAAGGTTATTATTTTCTAATGTAAAATACTCAGCTTCACCATCATCATCGTAGTCACCTGGTGTATCGCTCAATGGAATTTCTAAGAATGAGGGACCATCATAGCCATCACCTGTAATTTGAACCACTACATAAGCGGGGATTGCTTCAGAGCAAACAGGAAAATCATTCAAGTGCGCTTTTTCCGCACTTCTGGTAAGGTCGTTTAGCACCGTTGCAAATGATATGGACGCCAATTCCGAAGAGTCACCATTATTTGGATTCTCTTCCTCTTTACTACATGAGGCAAATAGTAGTGCAAAAACTGCAAAACAAGCAATGTAGCTTTTGATATTTTTCATAATTAATAAATTTGATTAGTAAATCAATTGGTTATGGCTTCTTAAAATAACTGTGCAACACCTATTTTTTTCCAAATAGAAACCTACAGGCATTACACAGTTAATAATCCAATTTTCTAATTCACCTTCGCTAATTGACCACAAGCAACTGGCAAAGTGGCTATATATTCGCCATCCACCATTCTACCATGCACTACAACAACCTTGCGTTGAAGCGGATCAATCAGATTTCTTACAGATGGACTTAGCATAAATACTCTTTGATATGCAAAATATCCATTGGCATCTGACATTGGGAAGCTTTCATCTGCATAATTAAGAGTTAATTGTATAGGACCATAGAACGGCGCCCCTTCAGGAATAGTAATAAACCTATCGTCTTCAAAAGGAAACTCTTCAGAACCGGAGGCTCTATCATCAGCAGCACTTTCAGGAGGACAGGTGGCATTGCTATCATTCGCAAAGCCGTGAATATGCTGAGGATGCATTTGATTAGGAGTAGTATCAAAACCATAAGTATTGGTTGTAAGCTTATTACCTTCCAGTTTTGCATATACAAACGCAACAACTCCAGAATCATTTAAAGACTTTAAACAAGACTTATAAACCATTGCTTCATCTGTTGGATCCGGGAAAATTGGAACGTTATCATCTCCACAATCTTCTATACCTTCTCTAAAGTGATAGTAATCAAGGTTATCATCTCCGTCAAAGAATGAACGTACTTCAGCCTCGGTAATAACACCCTGACGGATAATTGTACCAGCATCATCACTGGTATAACCAGGACCATTCAATAATGTAATTTCGAAATAGTACTCATCATCTGCGCTTGTATCTGGTAAGGCGAAACATACAGGATCTGCAGTTGGTTCCCCATCTACCACGGTTACATTATTTGGCACATCGTTATAGAGTTGTTCTCCAATAGCTCCATCTTCATAAACCCAAACATCTACACTATAAGAGGCTACAAAGTGACGACCATTCTCATCACAATAGTTTCCGAAAATGCAGAAATCTAGTGCTTTGAAGGTTTCAAGTTCGAAGAATAAATAACCGTATTCATTTACCATACGCTTATCATAGCACAAAACATCTACGTCTAAATATTTCTTTGTTCCTGCTGATAAGAAGAAACCATCAGAAGAAATGGGATTGTCAACATAATTCGCCAGGTCTTCTCCTTCTATAGGAGCAACCCAAATTAGGTTATCATCGTCATCATAAACAGCAAAATATTCAAGAGTATAAGTACCTTCTGGTAATTCCAGATCTTCAGACTCCAATGAGAAAAATTCATCTTCACCATCATCATCATAGTCTCCGGGAGTTGAGCTAATATCAACTTCAGCAGGATTTTGTAATGTTCCAACATTTACAGGACCTGACAGCACGTAACGAACATGATCTGGTGTGGCTTCGGTACATACCGGAAAGTCATTTAAATGGGCTTTTTGAGCAGCCTGAGCCCTTTCAGCCTGTTTCAAAATTGCTCCAAAAGAGAGCGTAGCTTTTGAAGAGGTATCTCCCGGTTCAACCGCGGTCTCTTCCTTAGAACATCCGGCGAAAATTAACGCGAACATCACGCAAATTGCCAGGTAATAATTAATTCTTTTCATAATTACAAAGTTTTGGTTAATAAATTTTTAGAATGGATAATAAAAGGCCTGTTCCGTTCCTGGTTAATAAACCGGAAGGAATAAATTCTTCAGTATTTTAAAAACTGGGTTGCTACTTACTTGGTAAGCTACTGGGAGTGACTAAGTTTTCATAATTAATAGTATTGGTTAATAATATTTAGAATGGTTAATAAATTATATATACAGAACTCCCCTAAGGAGAAAAATGTAATTATTCAAAAACTATAAGATTTGGGGGCTATGTGTAGGTTCAATATAAAGGGGGGAGTATTATATTGAATGATGTAAATATATAAAACAGCTTTTCTTATCCTTATGGGGGAATTCCCCCATAAAACAAATTTATCACCTATTTAACAGTATTTTACTATTAATCAGGATAAAGGAAAATCTACTAAGTTGTGATTAATTGCATATATAACACTTTCCAGGATAGTTTCTGAATTGGTCCTTTTAATAATATTAGATCTATGCTTTTCAATAGTCTTAGGGGAAATAAATAAAGTATCTGATATTTCCTTCGTTTTGTACCCTTTACAAAGTAAAGAAATAATCTCTTTCTCCCTGTTAGTAAAACTAAAACTGGCAAGTTCACTATTGTCTTTAAAACACTTCTCTACCTGGGGGGCATGACTTCCAATTCTATCATCAATAAAATATTCCTCGCCAGAAAAGTCTATGAGCATGATAAATTGGTCTGTAATGTTCCGGCTAAGTTTAGAAAAGCTAATACGAGCATTCCGTAATTTTTCGTTGTTGATTAATAATGAGGTAGTGGTTACTGCCTTCATATGCTTCCCACGGGCAAAACTTTTAAGACTGGATTTCACTTTGGCCTTATTTTCAATATTAACCAGGTCGGTCAATTTCAAATCATTCGTCTTTTCCAATCTGAAAGTATTTTTAAAAGCATCGTTCATACCAACGATATCATTTTGTTGCAATAAGACCATTGGCTGGGTTATGAGGTTGAACATTCCCATAAAGCAATCATGCCAGTAATTAAAATTTTTAGGCTTGTAATTCTTTAAGATAACACTGGCGATTTGATCTACACCCATTTTCTCCGGAAGGTACTCATCAATTATAGATTTATACCTTTTTTTCATGATATTCAAATCTTCATTTCTACCATAAACAATCAGAAAGCTTTTTGTAAGAAAATGTGTAGACTTAAAGTTTTTGATATTTCTAAAATCAGATACCCGTGTATAAGATGTTTTATCAAAGAAAATAATGTCTGGTAATAAATTGAGTGCAGTATTAAAAGCTATATGTATAGATTTCTCTGTAGTGATCTCGTAGTTCACACTTACACCCTCTATAATTTTATCGGTTAACTTTTGATTTTTACTAACAATTAGAAGTTGTCCTTTTTCCATAATCAAGCTGCATAAATTAATTCAATAAAAATTTAATGTAGGGATAGGAATTTTACATCTAGTAAAGATGCCTGTAGGTAAGAATAAGATTTGAAGAAAATTTATTGGGTCTAACAAATATAGGTGATTTCCCCTATAGTTCATAAAAATACAAGTAGTATTATACTGACAATCAAACAATTAAATATAGTTTAAAAGCATTTTTACAAGCTTCAAAATCGACAAATCTGTGGCAAAACTTTAATATAATTTGCTTGCTGATTCCATTCTAGCCAACCAATACTCAAAATTTTACTACTATCTTAACATCAGTAGATTGCTAATAGCTTTCTAAATATTAATACAATAAGTAACTTTGCCATCTTGAAAAAATTTATGGCGAAAACGGAAGATAGAATTGAAGTACTCGGTGCCCGGGTTCATAATCTGAAAAATATTGATGTTAATATCCCTCGGGAAAAGCTTGTTGTAATTACCGGTTTATCAGGATCGGGAAAATCATCCCTTGCTTTTGACACCATTTATGCTGAAGGACAAAGAAGGTATATTGAAACATTTTCTGCGTACGCCCGCCAATTTCTGGGAAGCCTTGAGCGACCAGATGTAGATAAAATTGACGGATTGTCGCCAGTCATCGCTATAGAACAAAAAACTACCTCCAAAAACCCACGTAGTACCGTTGGGACTATTACTGAAATCTATGATTTTCTAAGACTTCTATTCGCGAGAGGTGCAGAAGCCTATAGCTATAATACCGGTGAGAAAATGGTAAGTTATACCGATTCTCAAATAAAGGACCTTATTCTTGAAAATTTCAAAGGAAAGAAAGTAAGTATTCTTGCGCCGGTGGTTAGGAGCAGAAAAGGCCATTATCGTGAATTGTTCGAGCAAATTGCAAAGCAGGGCTTTATTAAGGTAAGAGCAGATGAAGAAGTAGTTGATATCGAAAAGGGAATGAAACTGGACCGTTACAAAACCCACGATATTGAAATCATTATTGACCGTTTAAAGATCGATGATAAACCTGATGCTGATAAAAGGCTGGACGAAAGTATTAGAACAGCCATGTACCATGGTGACGACACCCTTATGATCCTGGATCAGGATACAGGAAATATCAGGTACTTCAGTAGAAACCTGATGTGTCCCACTACCGGAATTAGTTATCCCAACCCGGAACCCAATAGTTTTTCTTTTAATTCGCCAAAAGGAGCCTGTCCAAATTGTAATGGAATAGGAACCCTTTACACGGTGAATACCGATAAAATAGTACCAGATCGTTCAAAATCTATTCAAAATGGAGGTCTGGCACCTCATGGACCTCAGAAAAAGAACTGGGTGTTTTCTCAATTGGAATTGATTTCTGAAAGATTTGATTTCAGTTTAACCGATCCTATAAAGGATATTCCGAAAGATGCCCTGGAAATGATCCTCCACGGAGGAAAAGAAAAATTTTCAAGGGAATCTAAATCTCTGGGGATAACCCGGGATTATAAAATTGATTTTGAAGGCGTAGCGACTTTTATTGAAACTACCTATAAGAATAATGATTCTACTTCATTACGAAGATGGGCGAAAGAATATATGGACAAAGTTACCTGTCCTGTCTGCGAGGGTTCAAGACTTAAAAATGAAGCGTTATACTTTAAAGTACATAATAAAAATATAGCTGAATTATCTCATCTTGATATCACCGATCTATATAGATGGTTCGATGGAATTGAAGAATATTTGAGTGAGAAGCAACTGCAAATAGCCGAAGAAGTTATTAAAGAAATAAGGACCAGATTACAGTTTCTTCTTGATGTGGGTTTAACCTATCTCAATCTTAATCGTGGGTCAAAATCACTTTCAGGTGGGGAAGCGCAGCGAATAAGACTGGCTACTCAAATAGGTTCCCAATTAGTTGGTGTGTTGTATATTTTGGATGAGCCAAGTATTGGTTTGCATCAAAGAGATAATGAAAAATTAATCAACTCGCTTGAATCGCTTCGTGATATTGGCAATACAGTTATTGTAGTTGAACATGATAAAGACATGATTGAAAGAGCAGATCATGTAATTGATATTGGCCCAAAAGCAGGAAAACATGGTGGTGAGATTATTAGTGAAGGTACTCCTGCAGAATTAATGAAGCATGATACGCTCACGGCAGATTATTTAAGCGGAAAAAGGAAAATTCCAATTCCTAAAGAGCGAAGGAAGGGTAATGGTAAGAAAATAGAACTAAAAGGAGCAACAGGGAATAATCTGAAAAAGGTAAATATTAGCATTCCTTTAGGTAAAATGATCGCCGTTACAGGAGTTTCAGGAAGTGGAAAATCCACATTGATCAATGAGACCCTCTACCCTATCATGAATGCTTATTATTTCAATGGTGTAAAAGAACCGCAGCCATATAAGAGCATCAAAGGTTTGGAACATATTGATAAAGTAATCGATATTAACCAAAGTCCAATTGGTCGTACCCCAAGATCTAACCCAGCTACGTACACCGGTGTATTTTCAGAAATAAGAAACCTTTTTGCTAAAACCCCGGAAGCTCTTATTAGAGGGTATAAACCCGGTCGTTTCAGTTTTAATGTTAAAGGCGGAAGGTGTGAAACCTGTAAAGGGGGCGGACTTCGTGTTATAGAGATGAATTTTCTGCCAGATGTTTATGTAGAGTGTGAAACCTGTCAGGGTAAACGCTTTAACAGGGAAACCCTGGAAATTCGATATAAAGGAAAATCTATTGCAGACATTCTGGAAATGACCCTAGACGAGGCAACTCCTTTCTTTGAAAATATTCCGAAGATATATAGGAAACTCA
>CAXGBX010000082.1:0-8155 GCA_964008195.1 uncultured Flavobacteriaceae bacterium | reverse complement strand
GAAAGTTTCGCAGAATTTGCAGAAATCTCGTTCTTATCAGAATTTATAAATTCTTTGGTTACTCTTTCTAATTGCTCCTCAATTTTATTGGCGGTATAGGCTTCACTGATCAATTTAGGACAGGAAATCGACGCACAATTTATTGCAAAATGAATTCTGGGTTCGTTCATTTTCCGAAGCACACTATTTTCAATACCACCAAGTGAAATTTCCGTATCACCAACTTTGACGAATTCCTTAGTCCAGGGAGAGTCTATATCTTTAATACTCTTTACGGGATAATTTCTCAAAATAAGGTCTACTGTATAAGCATTGTAAAGATTGATATAGTAAGCAAGCAATTCATTGGTTCCCCAATCTTCAGTAGGCTCTTGAGAAGATAACATTTTTAAGTATTTATCCAGCTCTGCCCGATCCTTTTTAAAACCTTTATAATCTACCATTCCATTTTCACGGACATGTTTCTTCAACAATTTATCCCATGTACCGTGATCGAGTTTTTCTTCCCCTTCAGAAGCAATTTCTCCAGATACATCTGGGGTTGGCAGACCTTTGCTGTTTAGGCCGGCACTGGAAATAAGATTACACGAAGCAAACATACAGGCTCCGGATATTATAATTGCAAAACTTAAAATCAACTTTTTCATAACTTTATATTTTAATTCTTTTTAAATCCTTTTTTAAATCTTCCGCAGTAATTCTTTAAATAATTTAACGAGATCTGGCTCTGCTTTTGCCGCATTCTCGAGAATATCCTGGATATCCACTTTCTTAAGATTTTCAGGATCGCCCTGATCGGTAATTACCGAAATAGCCGAGACCGGAATTCCCAGGTGATTCGCTACAATAACTTCTGGTACGGTGCTCATTCCTACCGCATCTGCGCCAATAAGTTTTAAATAGCGATATTCTGCCCTAGTTTCTAATTGAGGCCCCAATACAGAAGCGTAAACACCTTTATGCAGTTTTATGCCATTTTTCCCTGCTGCCGCTTCGAAGATTTTATTCATTTTAGCGTCATAAGGCTCGCTCATATCTACGAAACGCTCCCCTAATTTATCAACACCGTGAAATGCCAATGGAGATCCACCCTGGAGATTGATATGATCATCTATCAGCATCAATTCCCCTTCTTTAAAATTTAAATTTATCGCTCCGGAAGCATTGGAAACCAACAATCGTTGCATACCGAGCCTTTTCATTACTCTTACAGGAAAAGTCACGTCAAAGAGACTGTAACCTTCATACAAATGAAATCTTCCCTGCATGATGACTACCTTTTTTCCTTCAAGTGTTCCAAAAATCAATTTCCCTTTATGAAATTCTACTGTTGCTGTGGGGAAATAAGGAATATGGTTATAACTCGCTTCCTGCTCTACCTCAACATCATCCACCAGTTTTCCTAAGCCGGTGCCCAGAATAATTCCAACTTCAGGATCACCAAAACCTTTGGATCTTAGATAATCTACAGATTCTGTTATTCTATCTGTCATACATTTAAAAAATTTTGAAAAGCGGGATGGTGTTTAATATCCTCCAGCAGATCTACATCGTTACGGGTCTCCAGCAATTTCACATCTGCATCGCATAAATCTTCTATCGTGTCTTTCAATACACTGGAAGTTCCCCATTGTTTTTTCTTAAAAACCTTCGAATTTAAGGATTTCATTCCGAGTAAATAATATCCCCCATCAGTCGCGGGGCCTATAACATAATCATGATTCTCTAATTCCTGAAATGCATGTTCAATATCAATAGTGTCTATATCATACATATCACTTCCAATCACAATTACTTTTTCAAATCCTTCTTGAAATCCATTTTCAAATGCATTCAACATACGTTCACCAAGATCTTCACCGGTTTGCTTTCTTTTAGAGTAGAGCTTATTATCCCAAATATCATCCATATTCACAGAATCTGAATAATATACCTGTTTTGAAGCATTTACCGTAGCCGTGAATTTTGCAGAATGCTCTAATAAAAATTTATAGATTTCAAGTGCTTTGGGATCACCAATATCTTTTGCCAGCCTCGTTTTCACCTTCCCGGCTACCGGGTTTTTTGTAAATACAAGAAGTAAGTTTTCTTTTTGTGTTGGTCTCAATTAGTAGATTTTTTCGCCGTTTCTCAGCCATTTACCCCAGCGTTTTGAGAATACATGGACTTGTTCAGTTTCTTCCCCGTTAATATCAAATAGAGGAAATTCTTCATTTTTCCATTCAAAGATACCACCATAGAGATTATGGACATCTTTAAATCCGGCATTTTTGATTTTGTCTGCAATCTTTTCAGATCTAATTCCCACGGAACAATAAACAACGATCTTTTTATTCTTTGCAATATTCCGAAGAATTGAAATATCAAAATTATCATAACCTGCGTAAACTGCATTCTCAATATGACTAACCTTAAATTCTTTAGGTTCACGGGCATCTAGAATGACAACTTCATCATCCAACTGGTACATCCTAAGTTCTTCAACTGAAATGTAAGGAACCTTGCCAGTATTAAATTTACTTAGAAGCTCGCTTAATGTATCTTGTGAATTCATTTTACCAAAACTGATGATTGATATAATGATAATTAGGTAATTCTTCAATTTCGATTATTTATGGCGAGCATATCTGGAAAAATACGGTCATGCCGTTTTACAAATTAGTAATGTAAAATACTTACGAGATTTTTCTACCTATAGATTTACCACACCCGTAACCGCTAGAATTACAAGCAAAAAAACGACCACAATTAAGATGACTACCCATAATTTAGATCCTGAATTAGCGGTTCTGGTTTCTGTAGATTGATTTACTGTATCTCTTGATTCTTTACGGTCTGTTGGTACCGGTGAAGATCTGTCTTTATCTGTATTCATATCAGTTGTTTTAAATGAAAATACGGTCTTTGGGAAGTTCAGGAAAAGTTTTAACAAATAATTCTAATTCCAATCAGCATATTATTGAATACCGAAACACCAAGTTTGTTCCCTGTAAGTAACGTTTTTCGCATTAGAATTACCCCAAACGATGATATGTTAAAATGAAATTCTTGATGTTTAAACACAAACCATAATTTTACATTGTATTTTACTTAAAAAAATTTGTTAAAAATCACGTAAATTTAATAGATAGATAATTTCACAAAATCTTCTAATGAGAATTGATGTAAAGACATTGCCGGTTAATGAAATTCTAACAGATATTGCCGAAGCCCTGGAGGTTGAGCCAATAAATAATAGTGGAGAATTGACGGTAGAAATTCCTTCTGAAATTGGGGAAGGTTATATTAAAGGAATTAGTTTTGATTCCGGAATAGGTTATGTTAGTTATAATTGTAAATTTTTTGAAGATGTAGAAATCCATTTTTCCCTTAATACCGTCCATCCGCTAAAATTTATTTTTTGTTCTGAAGGTAAAGTAGGTCACTGTTTTCAAAAAAAGGACAAAATTCATATCATCGATAGATATCAGAATATCGTGGTAAGCAGCAACGGGTATGATGGGCATATACTTCATTTTGAAAAAAATGTTTCAACGCATGTTTCCAGCCTTGAGATTATAAGATCAATCTTCACCCATAGATCTAATTATGATTTTAAAGATCTTGATACCACTTTAAAAGATCTTTTTAAAGATGCCGTTTCTGAAAAACAATTTTACTACCAGGGAAATTACAGCATCAAATCGGCTGATGTGATGGAAGATATCAACTCTAAAGATTATACCGGCTTTTTAAGAAATCTTTTTCTTGAGGGTAAAACTTTTGAAATGCTGGTGATTCAAATTGCGCAATATGAAGATGATGCAAATGGAGAGAATTTACCTCAAATCTTAAGAAAGTCTGATATCCAGAAAGTAGATTATGTTGCCAAAAGGATTCAGGGTGACCTCAGCACTAATCTAACCGTAGAGACTCTGGCCAAGGAAGCTGGAACCAATGTAAATAAACTTCAGGAAGGTTTTAAATATGTATATAATCTTACCGTGAATAAATATATGCAACATATTAAGCTGGAGGCTGCGAAGGAAATGCTGCAACTTTCTGAAAAGAATATTTCTGAAATTGTTACGTCTATAGGACTGAATAATAGAAGTTACTTTTCAAAAATCTTTAAAGAAAAATATGGCGTAAGTCCTAAATACTTTCTGAAAAGTAAAAAGAACATCAAGGATGATGAGGTGGAGGAAGAGGTTAGTTAATTATCCAGCGACTCAAATTTTCGGGGTATAATTTCCGGATCAAAATCCCACAAGACTGGCAATGCGAAATACACGATAAGACTCAGTATTAAAATTGAGAGTACATTCATGAAAATACCTGTTTTTATCATATCTGGTATGCGCAGGTAACCGGAACCGAAGACCACCGCATTAGGGGGAGTTGCCACCGGAAGCATGAAGGCACAGGAAGCTGCCAGGGTAGCGCTTACCATCAGGAAATAAGGATGTAGGTTTAAAGCGATGGCCATGGATGCTAATATTGGAAGTAGCATCGCGGTTGTCGCTAAATTGGAAGTTACTTCAGTTAGAAAATTCACTGCGGTTATAAGTACAATAACCAACACAAAAAGCGGCAGATTTTCGAGATTAGTAAGTTGCTGACCAATCCAGATGGCAAGCCCAGATTCGCCAAAACCTTTTGCCAAAGCCATGCCCCCACCAAATAAAAGAATAATCCCCCAGGGTATTCTCACGGCTTCCTCCCAGGTGATAAGTTTCCGTTTCTTTTTTCCTGCCGGAATAATGAATAGGCAGACTGCAGCTGCCATGGCTATAATGGTATCATCTATAAACGCCAAATATGGCTGAATTAAGAAACTACGTGATATCCAGCAAAAAGCAGTTAGCCCAAAAACCAGTAAAACCCGCTTTTCCTGTGTACTCATAGGGCCAAGTTCTTTGTGCAAGCGTTTTATTTCTGCTTTTCCTCCAGGAAATTCAAGATATGTGAAAGTAAATGCTTTGGTGGTTAAATATTTCCAACAAAGAAAAAGTAGTATCATGGAGATTGGAAAACCTAAAATAATCCATTTGGTAAAGCTAATTTCAATGCCATAAAGCTCCTGGACGATTCCGGCGAAAACAAGATTTGGCGGTGTACCAATTAAAGTGGCAATTCCTCCAATAGATGCGCTATATGCTATAGCCAGCATTAAAGCTTTTCCAAAAATTGAATTTTCGTTCTGGCCGGTTTCGGGATTGTTTTTTAACTGGCTTATAATGGCTGTCCCTATAGGTAGCATCATCACCGAAGTTGCCGTATTAGAAATCCACATGGAAAGAAAAGCTGTGGCGACCATAAATCCCAGGATAATCAATTTGATATTAGTCCCAATTAAATGGATAATAGACAATGCTATTCTTTTGTGCAGGTTCCATTTCTCTATGGCGACCGCCAGCATAAAACCTCCCAGATAAAGAAACACATATTTATGCCCAAAAGCTGCGGTAGTTGTTTCTATATCCAGGGCTCCTGTGAGTGGAAACAGGATTATAGGAAGTAAAGCAGTAACTGAAATAGGTATCGCCTCAGTTACCCACCATAGCGCCATCCATAGTGTAACACCTAAAACAGCAAATGCGGCTTCAGACATTGTAGAGGGTTTGCCTATAATTTGTAGCGATATAAAGAGAACAGGTCCCGAAAAAATAGCCAGTCGCTTCAAAGCCTTATTCATTTAACTTCTTTGTTAAAAATTGAATATAACTAAAATATGCCGTGTAAATACATTTAGGATTATCAAGAGTTGTGAGAAATTCCTTATTCCCAATCATAGTTTGGATATGAAATTCCCACTTTCTTATTCTGAAAGTACCAATTACATGGGAGCAGAAAATGATAGAAAAAGGAAATTACCAATATTTTAATGGTCATAAATAAAGTTTATTAATGTTTATTAAAGTTTACTTAAGTGAAGTGACCATTTTACGATGGGTAGTTTCCTAAGATCAAAATTTAAAAAAATTTTGTTTCGGCGACTAAAAAAGAATGCAAAGTGTTAATCAGTCTGAATCAACTTAAAATATAGTTATGTAACTAAAAAAATAGTTTTTTGTTAGGTTTACTCAAAGTTATTGTGCAATTTAGACTTGTGATTATAATTTTTAAAACTAGTAACACCCATCAGTTATGAACTATAAATTGCTAATGCTTGGCTGTCTTTTATGCTTTTTTAAGGTTTCCGCAGATCAGGCTTCAGATTCTTTAAAATATAAGGTAATATACAAGCTTAGCTACCAGCCAGATTCTACCAATGTCGCTTCTCAAAAATCAGAGATCACCTGGTTATTTTTGGGAGATAATAGTTCTATATTTCTAAGTAAGCCCCTGGCTATGAAAGACAGCCTTCCCAAGCTAAGCATCGCTGATTTCAGCAGCGAACGTATGAAAGAATATAAAGCTAAAACAAAAACTCATTTTGATTTCAAGGTTTTCAAAAGCGGGGAAGAACAGCAACTATATTATACGACCAAAATCCTGGACGATAAATTATTTTACACGGAACCTTTAGGTACCCCAAACTGGGAAATCCATCCCGAGAGTAAAGAAATATTCGGTTACCAGGTTCAAAAAGCGACAACTTCCTTCGCCGGCAGGAATTATGTAGCCTGGTTTACCCCGGAAATTCCCATTCCAGATGGCCCCTATAAGTTCAATGGGTTGCCCGGTCTTATTCTTTCTATAGAAGACACCCAACAACATTATGCTTTTAGCTTCGTGGGTTTCCAGAAATTAACTGAACCCGTAGCCTTTGCTATAACTACTGAAGACAGCCAGAAATCCACCAAAAAACAGCTATTAGACTTGAAAAAACGCTATGATAAAGATCCAATATCTTATATCAATAATTACGTAGGTTCAGGCGGAAAAAAGGTTACCGTAACCTTAACTAATCAGGATAAGAAAGATTATCTGAAAGCACGTAAGGCCAAATTAGCCAAAAATAATAATCCTATTGAACTGGAATAAGCATGAGAAATCTCAACTTTTTATTTTTAGCGATTTTTATAACAACCCACAGTTTTGCCCAGAAAATTTCTGAGAATTTCAAATATAAAGCAACTTACAAGCTTACTTTTCAGCCAGATTCTACTAATACTGAATCCAGGCAAACTGAAAATATGTTGCTTTATCTAGGAAGTAATATCTCCCATTTTGGGAGCGAAGGCAGTATCGTAAAAGATTCCCTGATGGCCAATCGTGATCCAAACAATAAAAGTATGGCTGCATTAAGCAAAATTCAGGCTCAAATCCCCCCAACAAAATTTAACTATCATATCTATAAAAATCTGGATCAAAACACCCTGATCTTTGCTGAGAAAATTGTAAAAACGAAGTACCACTATAAAGAAGAACTCAACCAAATAAATTGGGAAATTTTGCCGGAAACAAAAAAATTAGACGAGTATCAACTTCAGAAAGCAACCTGCGATTTTAGCGGAAGAAAATATACCGCCTGGTTTGCTCCTGAAATACCAATTTCAGACGGACCTTATAAATTCAACGGTTTACCGGGTCTTATCATGGAAATTAGAGATCAAAAAGATCATTATAACTTTGAACTTATCTCATTTGAAACCCTCAGGACTCCCGTCGTTTCTAAACTTGAAATTGATAAATCCCTGGAAATAAGTCAGGAATATTTAAATAAAATAAGTGAGAATTACGACAGAGATCCTATTAGTGCTGTAGAAAAAAGTGGAATTACTTTCGGTTTTGCCCTGGGACAAAGAGAGAAAATGCATCAGGAACACCTAAAAGAACTCAAAAAGAAAAATAATCCTATAGAACTGGAATAAGTAAGATTTGAGAATTAGTTTCAACTATGTTTTTAGTTTATATTGATGCGTTCAATATCATGGTTTTATGAAAAAGATTTTAATACTGCTTTCTTTTATTCCCTCCATCCTATTTTCCCAGGATAAACTGAAAGACCAGTTCGAATATCAAGTGACTTATAAACTTACCTATCAACTGGATTCCACGAATATTGACTCGGAAAAGTCTGAATACATGTACCTGTTTCTTGGCGAATATTCACAATACCTGAGCCGTGCAAAAACGCTTTCAAATAAAATTGTGCGCAATGGCAATAGCGTACACAACTCCAGAGCAGCCCTAACCCATTTTCATTATCAAATTGTTAAAAATTATA
>CAXGBX010000081.1:0-8450 GCA_964008195.1 uncultured Flavobacteriaceae bacterium | reverse complement strand
AAACCAGTTGCGCAAAATCCTTATCAGGAGTAACCATATAAACTTTATAGTTTTCCTTTTCGGCCTGTTTTGCCAGGGTGCCTATAATATCATCGGCTTCCATTCCGGCGCATTCCACTACAGGAATATGCATGGCTTTTAGAATATCCTGGATAATAGGAATCGCTTCTCGAATAGGCTCCGGAGTTTCGTCCCGGTTCGCTTTATATTCAGCAAACATTTCAGTTCTGGCTTCGCTACCGTCTTTATCGAAACACACGGCTAAATGATCAGGTTTTTCTCTTCGAATTACATCAAAAAGAGAATTTGTAAATCCCATGATCGCGGAAGTGTTGAAACCTTTGGAGTTAATCCTGGGGTTTTTTATGAATGCGTAGTATCCGCGGAAAATTAAAGCGTATGCGTCTAGTAAAAAAAGGCGTTTTTGATCGGCCATCTGAAATGTTTAAAGATAAAATTGAGAATATTCCAAAACTACAAAGATAAAATTAGTCTTCCTTGGAAACAATGAACAATAAGCAATTTACAATTATCCAGAAGTAATTTTCCATGGAAGTTTTGCATTCATGCAGCTTCGACTGCGCTCAGCCTGACATCGAAATGCCAGAGAATTAATTAGTGCATTCGTGGAAAAAAAATTAGGATTTGACCGTCACCCTGAATTTATTTCAGGGTCTCATATTGCTTTGTCAACTCCAATTATTATTAGATTCTGAAACAAGGCCAGAATGACGCTATTCATGATGTTAAGACATTTTGTGGATATTATAGTGATTATTCATCCAAATAAGATTCACTCAAATTATCAGTGCTTTCTCCTTTATGAAATTTAGCATAGCTAAATCCTTTGTGAATACAATAAGATCCAATTTCACCTTTTTTATTCAGGGCAACATAAGCTACCTGGAAATCCTTATAATTGGGATGCGATTTCACAGTTCTCATCACAGCTTCTTTACAGGCTTCCTGGGGTGACATTCCATTTCGCATGAGTTCTACGATTAAAAAACTACCTACACTTTTCATGATCGCTTCTCCCATTCCGGTTCCAACAGCGCCACCCACTTCATTATCGAGAAATAAACCGGCACCAATAATGGGCGAATCTCCTACCCGTCCATTTATTTTGTAAGATAACCCGGAGGTAGTACATGCGCCAGAGATATCTCCGTGTTCGTCCATACATAACATCCCAATAGTATCATGGTTTTCTATATTGATGATAGGTCTATATTCTTTATGCTCCAGCCATTCTTTCCAGGCTTTTTCAGAATCTTTAGTCAGAAGATTTTTCTTTTGGAATCCCTGCTGAATGGCAAACTGCAAAGCACCTTCCCCCGCCAGCATTACATGCGGAGTTTCTTCCATGACCTTTCTGGCTACAGAAACGGGATGTTCAATTTCCTTAAGATAAACTACAGCACCGGCATTCCCATCGGGAGACATGATACAGGCGTCTACAGTTACATTTCCATCCCTGTCTGGTGCACCTCCATTTCCAACAGTAGTGTTTTTGAGATTTGCTTCCTCAACCATTACTCCTTTTTCAACAGCATCAAGGGCAGTAGCTCCAGATTCAAGCATTTTACCTGCCATTTTAGTAGCATTTTGAAAGTTCCATGTAGCAACCGCCATAGGATATTTTTTGATCATATTAAATTTGTTTAGTATCGGGTTTGAGAATAGGGAAGGAGAGGCGATTAAAGTAGCGCCGGTAATTCCTGTATTCTTAATAAAATTTCGTCTTTTCATGGTCGAATTCGGAACTTATTCGTCCCCATTTTTATTTTATCCTACCAATCTAGTTAAATTGTCATGAGGTAATAGATTGATAAGAATTAAATATACTAAAATGCTTGTAGAAATTTGCGCCAACTCTCTAGAGTCGGCAATAAATGCTGAAAAGGCTGGGGCTGATAGAATTGAGCTTTGTGCAGAACTTGGTGTAGGAGGAATAACTCCATCATTTGGACTAATGAAAGCTGTAAAGGAAAAAATTAAAATTCCGATACATGTGTTGATAAGGCCTAGAAGCGGCAATTTCACGTATTCTACAGAGGAGTTTGAAACTATGCTTTTGGATATTGAACAATGCAAACAGCTTGAAATGGACGGAATTGTGTGTGGAGTCCTACTACCAGATCTAACTCTGGATAAAATGAGAACAAGGGAATTGCTGAAAATTTCAAAAAACTTAAAATTTACCTTTCATAGAGCCTTTGATTGGGTAAAAGATCCGGTAAATACGTTCCAGAAACTTCAGGATTTTGGCATAGACCATGTACTTAGCTCAGGGCAAAAACCTACAGCAATTGAAGGATTAGCGTTATTAAAAGAGCTTTTAAGCAAATCAGACAATTGCAAAATCATTCCCGGTAGTGGGATTAACAATGAAAATATACTGCAATTTAAAAATGCGGGTTTTAAGGAAATCCATTTTTCCGGAACAAACTTTCGTCCAAGCCTGGAAACTTTGCCTGAAATTTCTATGAATTCATATAAATTCTTAAGAGAAGATCTTGTTGCTTATAGTGATCCGGTTACTATAGCGGAGATTATAAACCAGATTAAATAAAAAATTAGAACTCTGATTTAGTATTGAAATTTAGGATATCAATACGCTATTAAATCACTCTATTTAACTATTGTATAAATTAACGGGAATTTTCTCGTCAGAATAAGGATTCACAATATCTTCGCAAAAAAAATTAATGCGTTGGATTATTCTCGCAGCGATCTATCTGGTTGTTGATATTTATGCCTACCAGGCCCTTAGGGTTTTTACCAAGAACATTTGGGTCGCGGTAATCTATTTTATCATTTCAGCTATAGTCATTGGAAATTTATTCTATCAATTCAATCAGCCGGCACCTAATGATGGTTTCGGAGGAGGACGTGGTTATGCGATAGGGGTATTTCTGGCTTTCTTCGTCGGAAAAATTGTGTTGTCTTTTGTGATGTTAGGAGAGGATGTTGTACGTATTCCTATAGCGGGAATTGAAAAATTCTTTGGTTCTTCTAAAAGTTTTGATATGCCTTCTCGGAGGAAATTTATTAGCACCATTGCCATAGGTCTGGCGGCCATTCCTTTTGCAGGTTTGCTTTACGGAATGTATAAAGGAAGGTATAACTTCCGTGTTTTGAGATATACATTATATTTTGAAGATCTCCCCGATGCATTTGATGGTTATAGAATAAGCCAGATCAGTGATGTACATAGCGGTAGTTTTGACAATAAAGAGAAAATTCGATACGGTGTAGACCTTTTAAAGGAACAGAATAGTGATCTCGTTGTTTTTACCGGAGACCTGGTAAATAATAAAGCTTCAGAAATGGATAACTGGAAAGAGCTGTTTTCTGAAATAAAGGCACCAGATGGCGTTTATTCTATTTTAGGGAATCATGATTATGGAGATTACCATAACTGGGAAAGCGCTGCTGCCAAGAAACAAAACCTTGATACGTTGAAGCAGACCCACGGTGAAATGGGCTGGAGCCTTTTGCTGAATGAAAATCGTTTTATTGAAAAAAACGGTCAGCGGATCGCGCTAGTAGGTGTTGAGAATTGGGGTGCAGGTTTTAAACAGGTTGGAGATCTAGAGAAAGCTGGTGAAGGGGTAGATGAAAAAGATTTTAAAGTTTTATTGAGCCATGATCCTTCACACTGGGAACAGGAAGTGAAAACGCATCCAAAGAACTATCATTTAACTATGAGCGGACATACCCACGGAATGCAATTCGGGATTGAGATCCCTGGTTGGCTTAAGTGGAGTCCCGTACAATACAGATATAAGTATTGGGCAGGGATCTATGAAGAGGCTGGAAGGTATATTAATGTGAATCGCGGTTTTGGCTTTTTAGCATATCCAGGTCGTATTGGAATCTGGCCGGAAATTAGTGTGATTGAACTGAAAAAAGGTTCTAAACCTGCATAATTTACAGAATTTCCTATATTTGATAAAGCTGGCATACGTGGTTATAACCATGCGCTAAAAATAAATCCTGGATTATGTCAAAATTTGGTGAATTAGTAGATTTAAAAGTTCCGGTTCTTTTGGACTTTTATACTGAATGGAATGATGCTTCAGTATCTATGCATCCGGTATTAAGAGATGTTGCTGCAGCAATGGGAGACAAGGCGAAGGTGATTAAAATTGATGTGGATAAGAATTCCCAGTTGGCTGAAGCGCTTCGTGTAAAAGGGCTTCCAACCCTGATGATCTATAAATCTGGAGAAATGAAATGGCGACATAGTGGCGAGCAAGATGCCAATACCTTAATAGGTTTGCTCAAAGAGCATCTTTAAGACTTCTGAATTCCAGGCCTTTTTCTGAATAATATTTCAATAGTTTCGGAAGTAATATTTTCAGGTTTTTGAATGCTTTTTTACTGTCATGCAGTACTATGATACTTCCTGCGGAGGCATTTTTAGTTACATTTTGGAAGCAGTTCTCTGCTGAAAAATCCTTATCGTAATCTCCACTTATCACATCCCACATCACTATATGGTAACCTTGTTTTTTCAAAGCTTTGGCCTGCGAATTTTTTATTTTTCCGTAAGGGGGTCTGAACAGTTCGTAGTTGGGAGTTTGAAGTTCGTGGTTTGTAGTTGAGAGTTCTGAGTTTGAAGTTCGGGCTTTGGAGGTTGGATTTTCTTCTTTTGTATTCTCTATCTCGTTTTGTAAAAAGATATTTTCAGCCTGATGAATATTAGCCATATATTCTGAAGTTGGTGTTTTCCATCCATTGAGGTGATTGCAGGTATGATTGCCAATCGCGTGACCTTCAGCAAAAATCCTTTGGAAAATATGCGGATGTTTTTTCACATTATCGCCAATGCAGAAAAAGGTGGCTTTGGCATTAAATTTCGCAAGTTTTTCTAAAACCCAGGGAGTAACTTCAGTTATTGGACCATCATCGAAAGTGAGATAGATGGCATCTTCAGAGGCTATTCTGGAAAGCCTTTCAGGATACAGCAACTTTAAAATAGCGGGATATTTTGGAAGAAAGAGCTTCATTACTGATGTCTCGTTTATGGTTTTTCTGTTCTGCGTTAGCCGTAACTTCTACAGTCATCGCGAGTGTAACGAAGCGATCTCATTCCACATGTTCCATATTCTAATTCATCTTTTTTTGGCACTTGAGATTTCTCCTCCGCTACGCTCCGTCGAAATGACAGCTAACTTAACTTCCTATTATTAATTTACGGAATCTAAAGAAGCAGAATCAATAGGGCTTTCAACCGGAACTGCGCCATCCAGACCTTCAAGAATTTGTTCCTGAGGTGACTGTACCTCTGCATCTATTTCTTCATCTTCCTGATAAAAATGCCTGAACAGTTTAAGGTAGGTATTAAACTCTTCAGCTTTTTTCCGTGCGGTCTCTCGGTCTTCATACATTAGCATGATATCTACAAGACCACGATAACGCTCCATGTCGGTAATGATCTCATCAGCATATCTGTATTGTCTTTCAACTTCCCAGTTACTATAATAAGTTAGGTTTTCCTGATATTTTTCAGTGACTTTTTCCCATATCTCCCTGGCTTTTTGAGGTTTGTTTACCTCATAATAACCGGTAATAAAAGGTTCCAGTAGAGTATAATATTCATAATATTCTACAGGCATGTGCTTCATCCCTAAATCCAGGATCTCTTCTGCATGAATAGTATCCCCCTCGTTTAAAAGGTTTTCAGTTAATCGTGCAAGATTACTACGATAAGTAATAGAATTTTTTCGGGTTTCAGGATCGTGATAAATATCATCTGATCCCATATTTCCCCATTCCCAGTTTTTGACGATATTATACATTTTTTCAGTATTCACCCTTCCCATATCAAAAGGATTTCGGGGATCTAATGGAGTGCGGATGGGAACCAGTTTATAAGCTACCCCGTCAAGTTGCAGGTAATCTTTCATCCATAGATAGTCTTCATCCCCAAAACTACCACCGGTAAAATAGATAGGTCTTTTCCAGTCATTATTAGCCAGAATGTCCAGCATCAATAATCGGTTTTTATAAAGTACCTGATCACCGATAGCAATATCTATATGATCTACTATTTGATCAGCTTCAGAAGGATCTACTATATTGTTTTCCAGGACATTTTGTTTGTCTACCGGAATTCTAACATAGCGAGTAGGGAACGTATTAATAAAAGTTCCGCTCTGAAGTTCAGCCTGGGTGCGTGGATCCTCGTTTTCAATAAAATTCATCCAGATTTTAATAGGGATGGTATCCTGAGTAACCTCTTTAAGAAATATTGCATCATTCTTACCATCATAAAAGTCGTTTTCCAGCTGTGATGGAACGGCGTCGCTTTCAAAAGCCTTACGTTTCATCTGGTCTATATACCAGTCGGTAGCCAGAAGGCTCGTATTTACAATACGAACATCGGTTCTGTATTTTTCTACCTGCTGCACATACCAGAGTGCAAAAGTATCATTATCACCAATGGTGAACAGAATTCCATTTTCATCTACGGAATCAAGATACATTCGGGCCATGGTTAAGGCGGTATCTCTTCCAGACCTGTCATGATCGTCCCAGTTTTCGGAAGCCAATAATGTTGGTACACATAATAAACTTACGATAACTATAGCCGGAGCTAAAATCTTAGGGTTAATCGATTTTCTAAGCTTATCAAAAATGGCATATACCCCAAAACCTATCCACATGGCAAAAACATAGAATGAGCCTACCAATGCGTAGTCTCTTTCTCGTGGCTCAAACGGACGTTCGTTTAGGTAAATTTTTAAAGCGATTCCTGTGAATAGGAAAAACACCATAAGTACCCAGAAATTCTTTTTATCCCTTTTCAAATGAAAGACCAGTCCTATTAATCCAAGAATAAAGGGAAGGAAGAAATAGGTGTTTCGGGCCTTGTTATTTTTTACGTCGGAAGGGAGACCTTCTTGAGAACCAATATGCATTTCATCAATAAAATCGATGCCGCTTATCCAGTTTCCATGCAGGTCCCCGAATTTTCCCTGAATGTCATCCTGCCGCCCGGTAAAGTTCCACATAAAATAGCGCCAGTACATATATCCAATTTGATATTCTAACAGGTAACCGATATTTTCAGCAAATGTTGGTTTCTCTACATCCAGATATTCGCTCATTTGCCTTAGGAAGTTATGGTAATCTTCCATGTCCCTTTCGCCACGCGAAAATTGATTTTTGAAATCATTTACAGCCTGTAGAAGCCTTTCCTCCCCCTGATATTCTGCTTTGATCCTAAAATCAAGTGGCCCGGTAAATTCCATATAGTTCACAGCATGTTCTGTGCTCCACATCCTTGGTAAAATAGCTTTATGATCGTCATCCAGGTTCTGCTTAGCATTTTCATAATCGTTAACGATCACATATTTACCAAGTTCTTCATCTTTTTCGAATTTGGGTTTAGCATCCTCATAAGGATTCTCAGCATCTAAACCTGAATACATTTCAGACCATTGTGGACCATAGAAAAGATGGGTTTCCCCGTATTGCTCCCGGTTGTAATAAGCCAGTAATTCCCTGGCATTATCGGGACTGTTTTCGTTGATCACAGTTGGAGCATTACTTCTAATAGGTAGCATTACCCAACTTGAGAAGCCTACAAGTACGAACAGGATACAAAGAAGTAAAGTATTGTATTTATATAGGTTTTTCTTTCTGGTGTGGTTGATTGCAAAATAAAATACCGCAATAATTACCAATAGGGCTATTATGGTTCCAGTGTTAAAGGGCATTCCAAGACTATTGGTAAAGAATAATTCTGAAGCAGAGAAAAAAGTAAGTGTATATGGTAATAGCAGTTTAAATATGAACATAAGTACGGCTACAACAACCACATTTGCAATGAGGAAATTTTTAACGGTAACTTCTTTATAATTTTTAAAGAAATAAAGAAAACCAATTGCTGGTAAGGTTAAAAGACCCATAAAGTGAACTCCGAACGAAAGCCCTATTACCAGTGATATCAATATAATCCAGCGATTTCCACGTGGGGTGAACATGTCTCTTTCCCATAAAAGTCCCAGATAAAACATTACCGACATAAAGCAGGCAGCCATGGCGTACACTTCAGCTTCTACAGCATTAAACCAGAAACTATCGGTAAATGTAAAAGCCAGAGATCCTACAAGAGCGCTCCCTAGAACAGCTATTTTCTTTGATGAGGTTAATTTTGTAACCGGCCCCGCGACTTTAAGTACAAGTAAACTTATAGACCAGAACATGAACATAATGGCAACAGCGCTGGCAAAACCAGACATGAAATTAACCATGAGTGCTACTTTGGTATTATCTGGCGCGAAGGTGGAAAAAAAGGCTCCCATCATTTGATAAAAAGGTGCCCCTGGTGGATGTCCCACTTCAAGATTTGCGGAAGTTGCTATATATTCACCGGCATCCCAGAAACTTGCCGTTGGTTCCAAAGTAAGGGTGTAAGTGGTCAAGGCGATCAA
>CAXGBX010000080.1:0-8485 GCA_964008195.1 uncultured Flavobacteriaceae bacterium | reverse complement strand
AAATTTTACAATCTATTTCCAGTTTCTGGTCAATTACATTCAGATTGTTTTTTTTGATCACCTGCATAACTTTGTTCATTTCAGGATAATCAAATTTAACCACAAAAATTTCATCAATGGTTCGCTTTAATATATCTGAAGCTTCCAATGCCATCTGTGCGGCAGTTTTATAGGCATTTATAAGTCCGCCAACTCCAAGTTTAACTCCGCCAAAATATCTAACCACAACAATAAGGATGTTCGTAACATCAAAAGACTGTATTTGTCCGTAAATAGGCATTCCGGCAGAATTTGAAGGTTCACCATCATCGTTTGCACGATATTGAAAATCCTCTTTTCCAATTTGCCAGGCATAACACCAGTGTCTCGCTTTGTGATGTTTTGCCCTTAATTCTTCTAAGTGCGCATTAGCCTCTTTTTCGGTTTTAATAGGAAATGCATATCCAAAGAATTTAGAATTTCTGTCTTTAAAGAGGACTTCGGGAGATGGTTTGGTTATACTTTGATAGGTATCTTTCATATGGCGGAATTTGCTACAAGAATTATACTAATAACTGCCAAAATAAGCCCTATCCAGTTCTTCTTAATCAATTTCTCTTTGAACAGTAAAATACCAACCAGTGTTGAAACGGTTACAATGGCAACATGATTCATCGTAAAGATCGTAGAGCTGTCAAAACCTTCACTTCTTAAAGCCATGACCAAAAAATAGATGGAATAATAATTGGGAATTCCCAGTGCGATCCCCCCCAGAATGTTTTTATAGGTAATCTTCAGTTTGCCCATGAAGGCTTGAATAATTAATATGATGATCCCAAGGCTTCCTGCTGTGGCAAAGATGGTTGAAGAGAAAAGCCCTACATCAGTTTCAGAAACATAGCTGGTTTCCAGAAATTTTAAACTAGTATCTATTATTCCGCTGCCCAGAAATACCAATAATGGGAAAATCAGGTTCTCTTTTTTTATACTAATACCTTCTTCTGTTTTTATTGAAGTAAGGTAAACCGATACCAGAGCAAGTAAAATTCCTAATATCTTTAATATTCCGGTGCTTTCATTATAAAGGAAAATTCCGCAGAGAACCGGAATGGCTACCGACATTTTTGTAGCAACCGCCACAACTGAAAGTCCGCTTTTTTGAGTGGTCATAGCGGCAAGATTAAAAACGGTAATAAAAAGGAACCCGAGCATTAAAGCTCCGGGAAACCAATTTTCAGAGGGAACCTGAGTGAAATCTGAACCATCAATGTATCCGAAAAATCCTACGGTACAGGCTATAAAATAGTTAACGATGATGGCTTGCAGGGTATTGACTCCAAATTTTTTGTATAATCTGAAAACCACAAAAATTATTGTAGAAGATAATACGCTAAGCAGCAGGTTTATCAAAATAAGTCACTTTTGGTGGTGAAAAGATCAATAACATCTTCTCTTGTAGGTTCAATGTTCCAGGTGTGAAAACCGAGCTTTCTGGCAGCTTCGGTATTTTCTAAAGTATCATCAATAAACAGGCAGTTTTCAGCTTTTAGATCATGTTGTTTTAAAATATATTCAAAGATTTCAGGGGTTGGTTTGCGCATGCCCATCTCATGGGAAAGATAAAACGCATCAAAACAATTCTTGAAATCTTCAAAGAATGAAACATTCTGTTTTATATGTTCTATATGATTTTCGTTGGTATTGCTTAGAAGAATGAGTTTGTGATTCTTTTCTTCTGCCAGTTTTTTAATGAATTTGAACCTGTATTCAGGAAAATCAAGCAACATAGCATTCCATGATTCAACAAAGACTTCCTGGTCTATTTGAGGAAAATGAGTTCTGTAATGTTCTGAAATTTCATCTGAAGTTACAAAGCCCTGCTCATAATCACGATTTTTCGCAATAAGGGATTCCGGAAAATCATCAATGTTCATTTCCTTCAATTTTTTATTGGTGCCCTCTTTATCAAGATTTATAAAGACATCCCCAAAATCAAATATGATCGCCTTAATCATTCCTGTAAATTTTTAAGTTATCCCCGGAAATTGTTTTTCCGGAAACTAAATTTCCTGAAAATTCGGGAGCTTTTACACCCTTTTCAAAATGAGATTTTCCGGTAAAGATCCTGGCTTCATCCCAAATGTCAGCATCTATAAATTGCTGAAGCGTATTGCTTCCTCCTTCAATTATAACAGATTGTAATTCATGTTTATATAAAATCTCGCAAATCTCCTTTGCTATATTTTCAGAAAAATCAAGCTCTTCAAAGATCAAATTTTCATTTTCTGAATCGGTTGGTTTCTTTTTACAGAGGACGATCGTTTTTTGCTTTCCGTCGAGAATTGAATAATCTTCGGAAATTTTCAAGTCCCTGTCAATAACAATTCTAGTAGGATTCTTACCTGTCCATTTTCTAACATTTAAAGAAGGATTATCTTGTAGTACGGTATTGGTTCCAACCAGAATAGCTGTTTCTTCGCTTCGCCATTTATGAACTAACTGGCCGGAATATTTATTGGTGATCCAAACAGGTCTTTTTTCATCTTTCTTTTCAGGAGCGATATATCCATCCTGGGTCTGAGCCCATTTCAGGATGATATAGGGTCTTTGTTTCTTATGGAAAGTAAAAAAACGTTTGTTTAAATCTTGACATTGATCTTCCAGTTTACCTATTTTAACCTCACAGCCGGCATCCATCAGTTTTTTGATTCCGCGGCCGGCAACTTTAGCAAAGGGATCCATAGTACCAATTACTACTTTTTTAATCCCCTTAGCAATAATAAGATCGCTACAGGGTGGCGTCTTACCAAAATGACTGCAGGGTTCCAGGCTTACATAAATAGTGGCCTTTTTTAGTAGCGATTCGTCCTTGACTGAATTAATCGCATTTACCTCTGCATGAGGCTCTCCGGCCTTCCTGTGCCAGCCTTCTCCAATGATCATTTCGTTATAGACTATTACGCTACCAACCATCGGGTTTGGATAGGTAGTTCCAAGGCCGTTTTGTGCCAGTTCTATACAGCGTTTTATGTATTTTTCGTGTATATTCACATCACAAAAATAGAATTAATTAGGCAGAATGAACACATGGAAAATTCGGGAAATTAAACCCGAAGACAATCAGCAGGTTAAGGATTTGGTTAGAAGCGTTCTTGTTGAAATGGGCGTTCCAAAAGTAGGAACCGCGTATGAAGATAAAGCATTAGATGATATGACGCAGACGTATGCTTTTGAAAAAATGATCTATCTCGTAGTTGAGGAAAACTCCAGAATAATTGGTGGAGCAGGAATAGCTCCGCTTACCGGTGAAGAAGATAAAATCTGCGAACTTCAAAAAATGTATTTTCTTCCGGAAGCCAGGGGAAGAGGAATTGGCATGAAAATGATCAACCAGTGTCTTGATTTTGGAAGAGATCAGGGCTTTGAAAAATGCTATATTGAAACCCTGCCATATATGGAAAATGCCAGAAAACTCTATCATAAAAACGGTTTTGAAGTCATAGAAAAACCACTTGGCGATACCGGGCATTATAACTGTACGGTATATATGGTTAAAGATTTATAAATCCTTCTGAATTTTAAGCTGAATGCTACTTTCTCAACTAAAAAGCGAATTTGAAAAAGGCCTGCAGGATGAATTTCCTTCAACAGAGTTAATGTCATTTTTCTATATTCTTACCGAAGAGTATCTCGGAATGCAAAGAGTTGATATTGCTCTAAACCCAGATCTGGAAATTTCAAGGGAAGAGCAAATAAAGTTCGAATCTGCATTAAAAAGGTTGAAAAAGTATGAACCTATTCAGTATATAATAGGAAATACCGGATTTTTCGGAAGAAAATTTCTGGTTAACAAAAGTGTGCTGATTCCAAGACCTGAGACCGAAGAATTGGTAGAATGGATCATTTCAGATCATAAAAAATATACTTCAGAACTTCATATTCTTGATATTGGAACTGGAAGCGGTTGTATTCCCATAAGCCTGAGTAAGGAGCTAAAGAATTCAAAGGTCTGTTCTTATGATATTTCTTCAGAAGCTTTGCTAATGGCGAAAAGAAACGCCAAGCTACATGCGGCTGAAGTGATCTTTCAGAAATTGAACATTTTGGAAGCAGATTCATTAGACGACAGTTATGATATCATTGTTTCAAATCCGCCGTACGTAAGAGAGTTGGAAAAAATGGGAATGCATAAAAATGTGTTGGATTATGAGCCCAAGCTGGCTCTTTATGTAGAAGATGATAATGCTTTGCTATTTTACAGTAAGATTGTGGAACTGGCGAGCAAATCTTTAACTAAAGACGGGCGCCTTTATTTTGAGATCAATCAATATTTGCCTGAAGAAACTAAATCTCTGGTGGAGCAATTTGGTTTTGAAGCCGAGCTTAAAAAGGATATTTTTGGAAATTACCGAATGTTGAAAGCGATCAGAAAATAAATAATGAGCAAAAAATTAAATAATATTCAGAGTCTTGCAGTTTTCTGCGCCAGTAGTGATGGTAACGATACCGAAATTTTTGAAACAGCTTATGCTGTGGGGAAAATGATTGCAGAATCTAATATTAGACTGGTGTATGGAGGCAGTAAGCTAGGTTTGATGGGGCAGGTCGCTAAAGGAGTAATGGAAAATGGCGGTAAAGCAACTGGAGTCATTCCGGATTTTCTCAAAACCAAAGAAGTTGTACATACAGGACTGGACGAGCTAATTACAACTCAGGATATGCATGAACGTAAGCTTACAATGAATGAACTGAGCGATACCTTTATTGCACTGCCTGGCGGATTTGGAACTTTTGAAGAGCTTTTTGAAATTGTTACCTGGGCACAACTGGGGTTGCATAGAAAACCAATTGGGTTGTTGAATATCAATGGATTTTATGATGATCTCATAAATATGCTGAACAAAATGACAGGAAAAGGGCTTTTGAAACAGGATAACCTTGATATTTTACTGGTTTCAGATAATTTTGAAGATCTTTTAGATCAAATGCAGAATTATGAGCCTAAGCCAGTTCCAAAATGGATGAATAAAAACCAGACCTGAATATGAAGATCACTAAACTTACCATATATAGCAGTAATATAGAGGCTCAGTTGAAATTCTATCGGGATCAACTCAATTTTCAGGTGAAGAATCATTCTGAAAAAAGTTTTGAACTTGAAATAGGTTATTCGGTTTTGCGATTTGAATATAAAGAAAAAGCCACTCCTTATCATATCGCTTTTCATATTCCGGACAGGCAGGAAGAGGAGGCGGTTGCCTGGTTAGAAGGTAAAAGAAAGATTCAGAAATTTAATGACAAGCAAGTAATAGATTTCAGCAACTGGCAGGCAATGTCGGTTTATTTTTATGATGAAGATCAAAATATTATAGAATTTATTTCCAGAAGGGAATTCAGTAAGCCGAAATCTGCAATTTTTGATTCCTCAAATATTGTTGGTATTGCCGAGATTGGACTTGCTACGAACAATCTTCAGCAGAAATTTGAGAAAATGAAGCTGGATTGCGGGTTAAATCAATTTGATGGTGATCTGGAAAAATTCTGTGCTATTGGAGAACCTTCAGGACTTATTATTACCATCAACAAGAATGAGAAAGACTGGTTTCCCACGGAAGATAAAGCCTATGCTTCAGATTTTCAACTGGAATTTGAACATCAGTCAAAAACATATCAAATGAATTTCAGCAATGACGAGCTGAAGATTTCAGAAATATAATAGCAATAATTTACATGGACGTCGAAAAGAAAATTCAGGGACTTCGCGAAGAACTTCAGCAGCATAATTACAATTATTATGTACTGGATAAACCTCAGATAAGCGATTATGATTTCGATATGAAGCTAAAAGAACTTCAGGAACTCGAAGAGAAGCATCCTGAGTTCGAAGATGCTAATTCCCCGACCCAAAGAGTGGGAGGGATGGTTACCAGGAATTTTGAAACGCTGGTTCATGAAAACAGGATGTATTCCCTTTCCAATGCATATTCCAAGGAAGAACTGGAAGATTGGGAGACAAGAATCAGGAAGATCGTAGAAGGAAAAGTGCAGTTTGTTTGTGAATTAAAATATGATGGAGCTTCTATTAGCCTTACTTATGAAAATGGAATTCTAGAGCGCGCGGTAACTCGTGGAGACGGATTTCAGGGCGATAATGTGACCAATAATGTGAGAACTATCAGGTCTGTTCCACTAAAACTGAAAGGTGATTTTCCTGAGAAATTTGATATTCGTGGAGAGATCGTGTTGCCTTATGAAGGCTTTGCTAAAATGAATGCTGAACGGGTTGAAATTGGGGAAGAGCCTTATGCAAATCCCAGGAATACGGCTTCCGGAAGTTTGAAACTGCAGGATAGTGCTGAGGTTGCCAAACGTCCGCTGGAATGTCTTTTATATAGCATCACAGGCAGTAACACCGGAGTTAGTTCTCAATTTGAAGGACTTGAGAAAGCCAGAAAATGGGGCTTTAAAGTGCCGGCAGAATCTGAATTAAAAGATTCTATTGCTGAGGTGTTGAAATATGTCAATTATTGGGACGAGCATCGTCATGATCTGCCTTACGAAACTGACGGGGTAGTAGTGAAAGTGAACGATTTTCATCAGCAAGAAGAATTGGGGCATACCGCTAAATCACCACGTTGGGCGATCGCTTATAAGTTTAAGGCCGAACAGGAGTCTACAAAATTGAATAAAATAACTTATCAGGTGGGGCGAACAGGAGCAATTACTCCCGTGGCCAATCTTGATGCGGTTCAACTTGCCGGAACGGTAGTTAGACGGGCATCGCTGCATAATGCCGATCAAATTGTAAAACTTGACGTTCGTGAAGGTGATACTGTTTTTGTAGAAAAAGGTGGAGAGATCATTCCGAAGATCGTAGGGGTAGATTTCACCAAACGCGATCCTGAATCGAATCCAACTCAATATGCTACGCATTGTCCCGAATGTAATACAGAACTTGTAAGAAATGAAGGAGAAGCACAGCATTACTGCCCGAACGTAAATGGTTGTCCGCCACAGATCATAGGTCGTATCCAGCATTATATTTCGCGAAAAGCGATGGATATTGAAGGTCTTGGAGGGGAAACTGTCGCGCTTTTGGTGAATGCTGATCTTATTGAAAACTACGCCGATCTCTATACGCTAAAAAAAGAAGATGTTCTTCCTCTGGAAAGAATGGCAGAGAAATCTGCTGAAAACCTTATTAACGGAATTGAAAAGTCTAATGAAATTCCTTTTGAAAGAGTTTTGTTTGCACTGGGAATTAGATATGTAGGAGAGACCGTTGCTAAAAAACTCGCCAAACATTTTAAAAGTATAGATGCTTTAATGGCTGCTTCAGAAGAGGAATTGGTGAACCTGGACGAAATTGGGGAGCGTATTGCCTGGAGTGTGGTTGAATTTTTTAAGGTGGACGCCAATCGTGAAAATGTAGAGAGACTTAAAGAATATGGAATTCAGTTAGAGATCTCTGCGGAAAAACTGGCAAATCAAACCAATATACTGGAGGGCAATACTTTTGTGATCTCTGGGGTTTTTGAAAGAGTCTCCCGAAATGATCTTAAAAAAATGATCGAAGATAATGGAGGAAAAGTATCGAGCTCTATTTCCTCAAAAACCAATTACCTCGTTGCCGGAGCGAATATGGGACCGAGCAAACTTGCCAAAGCTGAAAAACTGGGAACCAATATCATCAGCGAAGATGATTTTTTAAAAATGCTGGAATAAGATTAAAATATGCAGGTTCTGAAGTGGTCATTTTCACTAAGCTTACTTTTTTTATTCCTTAGCCCTTTGAAAGCCCAGGAAATTCCTGAAGGATTTGTGTATGTTGATGAGATTTTTCCTGATATCGTTTATGAAATCAGGTATGCCGGAGCACATAACTTTGTGGGAAAACCTATTACGGGATATGAAAAGGCCCAGGCTATCTTAAGTATACCGGCTGCAAAAGCTCTGGCAAATGTTCAGAAGGAGCTTATTCAGAAAGATTTTATGCTGAAGATTTTTGATGCCTATCGGCCTCAGAGAGCAGTAAATCAATTTATGGAATGGGCGAGGGATAAGGATGATACCTTAATGAAAAAAGAGTTTTACCCTGATATAGCTAAAAGGAATCTTTTTCAATTGGGTTATATAGCTACTAAATCTGGTCATTCCCGCGGAAGCACGGTAGATTTAACGATGATTAAGGTAAGCGACTGTGAGAATGTGGATATGGGTGGGCCTTATGATTTCTTTGGAGAGATTTCTCATCATAATACCTCGCAGATTTCAGAACAACAGAAGAAGAATCGAGAAATTTTACGACTTACCATGCGAAAATATGGATTCAGGTCTTATTCAGAAGAGTGGTGGCATTATACCTATGATATGGAACCATATCCTGCTACTTATTTTGATTTTCCGGTAAAGTAGTGAAATGCGTCCTCCTGAATTCATTTCAGGATCTCAATTTTCAATCAAAATATTAGTTTGAGACCCTGAAACAAGTTCAGGGTGACGTTCT
>CAXGBX010000079.1:0-8553 GCA_964008195.1 uncultured Flavobacteriaceae bacterium | reverse complement strand
TACTCTTCAAAATAAAGCTTTCCAATCTGCCAGATAATCTGAACACCTTTATCGCTAAATCTCTTGAGGTTATTCTCTATAAGCTTATTGATCCTCCTGGCCCCCAGGCTTCCGCCCAAAACCAACACGGTTTTTTTCTCGTTTGAAAGATTGAAATAATCCAGCGCTTCTTTACGAAGGGAATTTACATTCAGAAGATCCTGTCTCACCGGGTTCCCGGTAATTATGGTTTTTTCAGCAGGAAAAACATCCTTAACCTTTTCATAAGCAGCGCAAATAGTATTTACCCGCTTTGCCAAAATTCTATTTGTTACTCCCGGCAGAGAATTTTGTTCCTGAATTAATGTTGGAATCCCCTTTGAATTGGCAATTCTTAAAATTGGACCACTCGCAAAACCACCTGTACCAATTACTATATCTGGTTTAAATTCTTTAATGATCTTTCTGGATCTAGCAAGACTACTTATCAGTTTAAATGGAAATATGAAGTTCTTTAAACTAAAAGAACGGTCTATACCACTAATCCAAAGACCTTTAATGTTATAACCCGCCTGAGGCACTTTTTCCATTTCCATGCGATCCTCTGCACCTACAAAAAGAATTTCCGCATCTGGATGTCTTCTCTTTATCTCATCGGCAATGGCAATCGCAGGATAGATATGTCCTCCTGTACCTCCACCAGATAATATGACGCGCAGACCTTTTTTCATATCGCTTCGCTTAAAATGTCCAGAGGATTTTCCCCTTCTCCGTCAATTTCTTTATTCTCAGATTCTTTAATTTCTTCTCTTTTCGCGCTTACACTTAAGATGATACCAAGTGCGATACACGTCATCCAGACAGAGGTCCCCCCACTACTTACCAGCGGAAGTGTTTGACCCGTTACCGGAAATAATTCTACTGCAACCGCCATATTTATAAGTGCCTGAAACACTATAGGCAAGCCTACACCCATCACCACGAGTTTTCCGAATACAGTATTGGCTTTTGTAGCCACAATTACGATCCTGAAGAGTAAAAACAAATATGCAAGCATCACTCCAAAGGCTCCAATTAATCCCATTTCTTCTACAATTATCGCATAGATAAAATCTGATGAGGATTGAGGTAGAAAATTTCGTTGTACACTTTTTCCAATTCCGGTTCCGGTGATTCCTCCCTGAGCGATCGCAATCTTAGCTCTTTCTACCTGATATTGTTCAGCAGCTTCTTCATCATTAAAAAATGTCTCGATCCTGCTGCTCCATGTATCTACCCTGTTTGGCAGAAGACCCGGAAATGCTTTCGCCGTAAGCACAAAAATGCTCAGCATCACGATTCCCGCAGCTATAATTGCGCCTAAATATTTAATGGGATACCCACCTAAAAACATCAGCATCAGTGTCATGCAAAAAATAATCGCAGTTGTAGAAAAATTGGCCGGCAAAATTAATATTAATACTGTGAAAACAGGTACCCAAAGTGGAAGAATTGTCTCTTTAAATGTCACTGTTCTTTCAGTGATCTTAGAAAGATACCTGGCTACATAAACCATCAATACAACTGCTGCCAGGGTAGATGATTGAAAAGACACATTCAAAACCGGGATTTGTATCCATCTACTGGCATAAGCGCCGTCAATGGTGGTTCCCTGAGCAATCGTAAATAAGAGCAAAATGACTACAATTGGCAGTAAGAGAATCGAAATTCCCCGGAAATAATGGTAGGGTATTTTATGAACTGCAAACAATACGCAAAATCCCAAAAGCAGATGAAAAAAATGCATCACCAGGTAGCCGGAAGTGCTTCCGTCACCATGGAGATAAGCAAGGTTACTACTGGCGCTATACACCGGCAAAAATGAAAATATTGCCAACAAGCCGGCTATTGCCCAGATCACCTTGTCTCCTTTAAGATTTGCAAAAACGTTGCTCATTTACTTATTTATTCTCAAACCTCACAGGTTTTCAAAACCTGTGAGGTTTAAGGCTTCTTTTATAAATTCCTAACTGCTTCCTTAAACTGTCTTCCTCTGTCTTCGTAATTTTCAAATAAATCAAAACTGGCACAAGCCGGAGACAACAACACATTATCTCCTTTATCTGCTAATCTGTAAGCCATTTGAACCGCTTCGTTCATGGAAGTCGTTTCAACCATCGTTTCAACGATATTACCAAACGAAGCCTTGATCTTTTCATTATCCACTCCCAGGCAGATAATTGCTTTTACTTTCTCATTTACCAAAGGCAAAAGATCGTCGTATACATTCCCCTTATCTACACCACCAAGTATCCAGACTGTTTCAGATTCCATGCTTTCAAGGGCATAAAAAGTAGCATTTACGTTGGTTGCTTTAGAGTCATTGATATAAAGCACATTATTGATCTTCAGCACTTTTTCAAGTCGGTGTTCTACTCCCTGAAAACTAGCCATACTCTCACGTATAGTTTGTTTTCTTATACGGAGTAATTGGGACACCATAGAAGCTGCCATGGCGTTTTTAGTATTGTGTTTACCCTGAAGGGCAAGCTCTGATGTTGGCATAGTAAATTTTGAATTATTAATGTTTACAACAATATTTTCGTTTTCTATATAAGCACCATTTCCAATCTTCTTTTCTATTGAAAACGGCAGTTTTTGAGATTTTACAGGATGCCTTTTTAACCACTCGGTTATATTCTTATCATCTGCATCATAGATGAAATAATCTTCCTCGGTTTGGTTTTCAGTTATTCTGAATTTTGAGGCGATATAATTTTCAAGTTTATAATCATACCTGTCCAGATGATCTGGCGTGATATTGGTCAAAATCGCGATATGCGGATTAAACTTTTCAATCCCATCTAACTGAAAACTACTTAGCTCCAGCACAAACCAGTCATGGGTTTCTTCGGCTACCATCTTGGCGTATGAATTACCAATATTCCCTCCCATTCCAGAATTCACTCCTCCTTCTTTTAAAAGGTGCTGAACCAGATTGGTAACGGTAGTTTTACCATTACTCCCCGTAATTCCAATTACCGGAACTTCAGAAAACCAGGAAGCGAATTCTATTTCAGAAATTACTGGAACACCTTTCTCTATTAACTGTTTTATCAATGGAGCTGTATCTGGAATTCCGGGACTTTTCATCACTACATCAGCATCAAAAATCCTTGATTCGGTATGCTTTTCATCTTCCCATTCAATCTCAATATGTCTAAGAACTTCTTTGAACTTATCCTTAATCTTCCCTCTATCTGAAAGAAAGACTTCGTAAGCATTCTTTTTCGCCAGAATTGCAGTTCCAATCCCGCTTTCACCTCCACCTAGTATGGCTATCTTCTTTCTCACAATTTTTAGCTTAGCGAACTTTTAGCGTTACGATAGTTAGAATTGCCAGAAAAATTCCAACAATCCAGAACCTTACTACAATCTTACTCTCGTGTTTTCCTTTCTTCTGATAATGATGATGTAATGGCGACATAAGGAAGATCCTTCTACCTTCTCCATATTTCCTCTTGGTAAACTTGAACCAACCTACCTGCATCACTACTGAAAGATTTTCCACTAAAAAGATTCCGCATAAAAGAGGTATAAGCAACTCTTTTCTAGTAGCAATTGCCAATACCGCGATGATACCTCCAATGGTCAAACTCCCCGTATCTCCCATAAAAACCTGGGCGGGAAAAGTGTTATACCATAAAAAACCAACCAGCGCACCGGCAAAAGCAGTAATAAAAATGGTCATTTCTCCAGAACGTGGGATATACATGATATTCAGATAATCGGAAAAGATGATGTTACCCGAAACCCAGGCGAAAATACCCAGCGTTAATACGATAATAGCTGAAGAACCGGCGGCCAGGCCGTCTATACCATCAGTAAGATTAGCTCCATTGGAAACCGCAGTTACAATGAAAATTACGATAGGGATAAATATGAGCCAGGCATAGTTTGCCAATTCAGGATTAATCCAACTGATCAAACTTGAATAATCAAATTCGTTATTCTTTACAAAAGGAATCGTCGTGCTGGTATCTTTAACTTCCGGACCCATGTCTACTACCTCAGCACGTGCAATCACATTTTCGGTGGGACTTGTATCTGTTACCACCTCCTTGGTTGTGATCTGTGGATGAAAATACATAGTACAGCCAACGATCAGCCCAAGTCCAATCTGACCAATTACTTTAAAAATTCCTTTTAAACCCTCTTTGTCCTTTTTAAATGTTTTGATATAATCATCCAGAAAACCGATCGCTCCCATCCAGAGGGTTGTGATAATTAACAGGATGACATAAATATTTTCAAGTTTTGCGAACAGAAGTACGGGAATAAGGGTGGCAACAATAATTATTATCCCTCCCATGGTGGGGGTTCCTGCTTTTTCCGTCTGACCTTTTAATCCAAGATCACGAACACTTTCCCCAATTTGCTTTGCTCTTAAATAATTAATGATTCTTTTACCATAGATCGTAGAAATCCCTAATGATAATATAATCGCCATCGCCGATCTGAACGACAGGAAATCAAACAACTGCGCACCCGGGAACTGATACTGCTCTTCCAGAAATTTAAATAAGTAGTACAACATTATTTATCCAGTTGTTTTAAAAATTCATTCACGATCTTGAGATCATCAAAATCCCGGCGTTCACCGTTTACTTCCTGATAGGTCTCGTGGCCTTTCCCGGCAATTAGAATTATATCATTTGCCCCCGCCATCTGGCAAGCTGCTTTAATCGCCTGCTTTCTATTGGTAACACTAGTCGTCTTTTTGAAATTCTGAGGTTCTACCCCCGCTTCCACATCTTCAATGATCTTTTCAGGATCTTCGGTTCTTGGATTATCGCTGGTAAAAATCACCTTACTACTTAAAGCTGAAGCAATATGTCCCATTTTAGGCCTTTTAGTAGTATCCCTGTCTCCACCGCAACCAACAACCGTTATCAATTCTTCATTTTTTGTACGGATGCTGTTGATAGTTTCCAGTACATTTTTCAAAGCATCTGGGGTATGCGCGTAATCTACAATCGCGGTTATTTTTTCCTTTTCTGAGATGATATATTGAAATCTTCCGCTAACAGAATTTAATTCACTAATGATTCGAAGTATTTCCAAAGTTTTCAATCCTAAAAGGTCTGCCGTAGCGTAAATTGCCAGGACGTTATAAGCGTTAAAATTGCCTATTAACTTTGTCCATAATTCCTGATCGTCAACTTTCAGCAGTAAACCTGTAAAATTATTCTCTAGAATCTGTGCTTTATAATCTGCATAAGATTTTAAAGCATAGGTATATTTTTTTGCTTTAGTATTCTGAAGCATTACCTCCCCGTTCTTATCATCTACATTTGTAAGCGCAAATGCAGCAGACGAAAGCTCGTCAAAAAATCGCTTTTTAACATCCCGGTATTCCGCAAAATCTTTGTGGTAATCCAGGTGATCATGAGAAAGATTGGTGAAAATTCCGCCTTCAAATTTTAGAGCTGTAGTTCTATGCTGATCTATACCATGGGAGCTTACTTCCATAAAACAGAATTCAACACCGGCATCATTCATATCCCTTAAATATGAATTAATTGTAATGGAGTCTGGTGTGGTCCTAATCGCTGAATGTTCTGTATCTCCCACCATTACTTTCACTGTGGAAAGTAAGCCGCACTTGAAACCAGCTTTTGTAAATAGATTATACAAAAGTGTGGCGATGGTAGTTTTTCCATTTGTTCCGGTAACTCCTACCAGTTTTAATTTTTCTGAAGGATTATCGTAATAATTCGCCGCAATATATGCCAGTGCTTTTTTGCTATCTTCTACCTCGATATAGGTCACCCCATTAATGATGTTCTCAGGGATCTTTTCACAAACGATAGCAAGGGCACCCTGGTTTTCGGCATCTTTTATAAAGTCATGCCCGTCTGAAAGCGCACCTCTTATAGCAATAAAAACATCATTCAATTTTACTTTCCTGGAATCAAAATGAATATCATTGATAGTAACACCAGTATCACCGGTTACCACCTTCATATTCACTTTATAGAGTATGTCCTTTAATACGCTCATTAACTTAATTCCAGTTTTACCGTTTGCTTTGTTTTTAATTTCTGACCAGCAGATACAGATTGCTTTTTCACAACTCCCTTTCCACTGAAATTTACTTCCAGACCAAGATTCTCCAGAATTGAGATCGCATCCATAGCCGGCATCCCGATCACATCTGGCATCAATAATTTTTCATTCTGTATCTGGGTATAATACTTTTCAAAATCGGTTTCCACCTCTTTATCCAGCACTTCAAGAGATTCCAACTCATCCATAACGGGAGTGTCGGTATATATCTTTCGGGCGATATCCTTGAACACAGGAGCGGCAACGATATTCCCATAATATCCCTTTCTTCTATTGGGTTTATGAATTACCACGATGCAGGAATATTTGGGGTTTTCAGCCGGAAAATACCCTGCAAAAGATGCGATATATCTGCCCGGTTCTATCCAATATTCTGTCTGACAGGTACCTGTTTTCCCCGCCATAGAAAAATTTTCGGTATAAATATTGGCCGCGGTACCTCGCTCTACAGTTTTCCTCATCATCTCCCTCACTTTTTTCGCGGTTTCTACGGAACAGATTGCAGGATTCATCACCTGCTTATCCATGGTGATAATTGGCTTATCACGATCTTTTACTTCTTTAATAAATCTTGGCTTGATCATTTCGCCATCATTGGCAATCGCGTTGTAAAAGGTTAAAGTTTGTAGTGGTGTAATTGACACTCCGTAACCAAATGCCATCCAGGGTAAACTCAAACCGTTCCAGCTTTTGTCTTGTGGGTGAGGAATTCGGGGGGATCCCTCACCCTTAATTTCAAGACCAATTTTCTGGTTAAGTCCCATTGCATAAAGTCGATCTACGAATTTCGCTGGATCATTTTTATATCCTTCGGTGATCATTTTTGTGAATGCTGTATTGGAAGAAAGTTCAAAAGCTTTCGCCGCAGATATTTCCCCATACCCACCATGACGGGAATCCCTTACCGGCCTCCCGTAGAATCTAACCACTCCTTTTTCAGTATCTATAATCTGGCTGGTATCTACTACCTTGTCTTCCAGGGCAGCCACCATAGCCATTAGTTTAAAAGTTGAACCAGGCTCATGAGCCTCGTAAACCGCATAATTTCTTTTTTCGAAATAGGTGCCTTCTTTGGTTCTACCCAGATTAGACATGGCTTTGATCTCCCCGGTTGCGGTCTCCATAACTACCACGGTTCCATGCTCGGCTTCGAAATATTCTAATTGACGGAGTAATGAATGATGGGCGATATCCTGAATATTTACATCTATTGTGGAAACCACATCATAACCATCTTTTGGCTCCATTTCGTTATTATCGCTAATAGGCTTCCATTGCCCCTTGGCTATTTTTTGCTTCAACCTTCTGCCATCGGTTCCTCTCAGGTAATTGCTAAACGCCCCTTCAAGACCAACCCGGGTAAAATATCCATTCTCGTCCCTTCTTTCGTAACCAACGGTTCTTTCACCCATTTTCCCTAATGGATGCTCACGAACGGTACTTTGTTCGGTAATCATTCCACCTTTATAGGCCCCGAGATTGAACATTGGAAAACCTTTCATTTTCATATAATCTGAATACCCAAGGCTTTTGGCAATCAAAACATAGCGCTGTTTATTGGCTCTCGCAGCTCTTAATTTCTGGGAATAATAAGACGCCGGTTTCCCCAGCATTCCTGAAAGTTTTTCTGAAAGTTGTGCTATATTCTCCTCAAAGTTTTTATCTGATACGGTAACAGCATCAAAACGCACATCATATTTTGGCACCGAGGTGGCCAATAGATTTCCATTAACATCATATAAATTTCCGCGGTTTGCTGGTATCTTAAAATTCTTCAGCGTTCGCTCCTCGGCCAGGTCTTTATAATATTCTCCGTGGGAAAACTGAATATCGAGCAATTTGAAGCCTACTGCTATCGCAAAAAGAAGGAGACAGCCAGCCACAAAATACATGCGATTCAGGATGTTTTTTTCTGTTGTAGCCATTGTAGGTTATTCTTTTATGATCACTCTTATCTTATTGGGGGGAGTCTCTGAAGGCTCAATCCCTTTTTCCACCATTCTATTTGTAATGGTAGATTCCATCTTAATCTTCATTAAAGCTGAACGCCTTTCAACAAACTCACTCCTCAATTCTCTCACTTCAGTATTCAATCTTGCAATTTGATGCACCTTCTGCTCTGCATTGTGTGAACTTGCAATCATGATAATTGCCAGCACCGTACAAAAAACAATAAAACGCCAGTTCTTTACCGCATCTTCACTAATCAGGAAATTCGCTTTAAGTACATTGTAAAATCCTTTCTTCATATCCCTAAAGCTTTTTTGCTACCCTAAGTTTCGCACTTCGCGCTCTGTTGTTTCGCTTTACTTCTTCCTTTGAAGGAACTATCAATCCTTTTACTTTTTTGAACGGCACATCAATATTCCCATACATATCCTTTTCCGGCTCCCCTTCAAACAAGCCACTTCGTATATATCTTTTCACCAGCCTGTCTTCAAGCGAGTGGTAAGAAATCAAACTAAG
>CAXGBX010000078.1:0-8564 GCA_964008195.1 uncultured Flavobacteriaceae bacterium | reverse complement strand
AGACCCATTTCTAATATATTTTTGAAAAAATCATTCGTAAGATGTCCTGGACGATCTGTAAACACTCCCTTGCTGGAACCGTCATAATTCGCCCCCATAGCTCTCATTCCTCCAAGTAGTACCGTCATTTCCGGAACCGTTAAAGTTAATAATTGTGCGCGATCTATAAGTAACGCTTCTGCAGAAGCTGAAATATGATCCCTATTCCTAAAATAATTTCTAAAACCATCGGCATTGGGTTCTAAAGGTTCAAATGCCTCAACATCTGTTTGTTCTTGCGTGGCATCGCCTCTACCTGGTGCAAAGGGTACCTTGATATCCTGTCCTGCATCTTTAGCTGCCTTTTCTACTCCTGCACAACCTGCCAGCACGATAAGGTCTGCCATAGAAACCTTTTTATCTCCTGATTGAGATTCATTAAAATCCTGCTGAATGTTTTCCAGCGTTTCAATCACTTTTCCTAATTGTTTTGGATTGTTCACTTCCCATCCATTTTGCGGCGCCAATCGAATTCTGGCTCCATTGGCTCCACCACGTTTATCAGATCCTCTATATGTTGAAGCAGAACCCCATGCTGTTAGTACAAGCTCTTGAACAGATAATCCTGAATTGAGTATTTTTTCCTTTAAGGATGTAATATCACCATTATTTATCAACTCATGATCAACCTTTGGAATACGATCTTGCCATAATAATTTTTCTTCCGGCACTTCAGGTCCCAAATAACGCTCAATTGGCCCCATATCTCTATGGGTAAGTTTGAACCAGGCACGAGAATACGCATCTGCAAATTCCTCCGGATTTTGATGAAAATGTCTTGATATTTTTTCGTATTCAGGATCCATTTTTAAAGAAAGATCTGTAGTTAACATAAAAGGCGCATGCTTTTTATCAGGGTCATGGGCATCTGGTACAGTACCTGCACCCTCGTTATTTTTTGGTTGCCATTGATAGGCACCGCCCGGGCCTTTTATACACTCCCAATCATATTTAAAAAGGTTGTCAAAATATGTATTACTCCATTTTGTAGGAGTATCGGTCCATGCCCCTTCAATTCCACTGGTAATGGTGTCTGCACCTTTACCAGTACCGAAAGTATTCTTCCAGCCCATTCCCATTTCATGGATTCCAGCGGCGGCAGGTTCTGCTTCCACGTATTTCTCTGCATCTGCAGCTCCATGAGTTTTTCCAAAGGTATGGCCACCAGCTATAAGCGCCACAGTTTCATAATCGTTCATCGCCATACGTCCAAAAGTTTCCCGTATATAGGACGCCGATTCTACTGGATCTGGATTTCCGTTATGCCCTTCAGGATTTACATATATCAATCCCATATGAGCTGCTCCTAAAGGGTTTTCTAATTCTTCCCCTGCGTAACGCTTATCATTATCCAACCATTCTGTCTCAGCACCCCAGTAGACGTCCTGCTCGGGTTCCCAGACATCTTCTCTACCACCTGCGAATCCAAACATTTTTAGTCCCATAGATTCATGTGCACAGTTTCCTGCAAGTACCATCAAGTCTGCCCAGGATAATTTCTTTCCATATTTCTTTTTAATAGGCCAGAGTAATAATCTCGCTTTATCCAGGTTTGCGTTATCCGGCCAACTATTAAGTGGAGAAAAACGTTGCTGACCAGAACCTGCTCCTCCTCTACCATCTCCAATTCTATAAGTTCCAGCGCTATGCCAGGCCATACGAATAAAAAATGGACCATAGTGCCCGTAATCTGCCGGCCACCAATCCTGTGAATTGGTCATAAGATCATATAGATCCTTTTTTACAGCATTAAGATCAAGTTTTTTAAATTCTTCTGCATAGCTAAAACCTTCATCCATAGGATCCGTTAAAGATGAATTTTGACGAAGAATATTAAGGTTTAACTGGTTGGGCCACCAGTCTCTATTTGAAGTTCCATTTCCGGCAGCATTGTTTAAAGAGCCCCCCATGAATGGACATTTGCTTGATTCGTTAACTTCCCAGACTTTATGGTTGTCTTCACTACCTGAACTATTGTTTCCCATGTTATAGACTAATTTTTATTTAAAATTCGGTTCGAGTTCTAATTTACAAAAATCATATCGATAATTTTTATCTATAATTTTTATGTAATCATAGGTAATTAATATGACTTATTGGTGTTTCAATAAATGCTTCAGATCCAAAACTTCCCCTTCGATTTACACTGAACACTGATTATCAGTTTTTTAAATATTTATGTGACCAAAAGTTCTTCTTTAGATTCCGTATTTTGAAATTCTCAAGGATCATTAAAAAACTATGTCAAATTACAAGGCCTTATATATAAAAAATTAGATCATGACAAGTTCAGAAAATTTTTCGTACTCCGCAGTTATATTTCCGGTAAGCAACCTTGAAATTCAATAGACTTTTATACTTAAAAATTGGGATTTGAAAAAACCTTTAAATAGGCGAGCCAATGTATTATGCAGTGACAAAAAGAGATGGAGTGGGCATTCATCGTGCTAAAAGATCTGATGGCGGATGCCTCTCCCAGTATCACCGAACATTATATATTTTCGTGAATGATATTGAAAAGGTTAATAAAAATTGTAAAGATAGAAATATGCCATTGTAAACAATCTGGAAGAAAGAGATTATATAATGAGGGATTTTGACATTAAGGACCCAGATGGTTTTATTATAAGCATAGGAAAAGGCGATTAATACTTGATGCCTCTTTATATGCTCAATTTCCTTCTTGAAATCATACGAATATTTTTTAAAAACATTTAATGCAGGTATAATCTAGTTTTATTAAATTACTCCATATTTCAACCTACTGTTCCATGTCTATAAAAAACGAATTAAAGGCTAAGTTCTTTAATCTACTAGCATCCAATTCATCTATTTTTGAATGGCTTACTCAGGACTCTCTCTGGGGTTATTGGATTTTTAATAATTCTCCTAGTGAACTATGGGCGAATGAAGCTTTTATTAAAAACATGGGATATTCTGTTATGGATAAGGGATATTCCGGGGGAGAACTACCCTTTCATATACCAGATGAAGTAAAAGATAAGCTTCAGAAATTTATTGAGAGTAAAAATTCTGAATTTGAAGACATATTCATTTTTAAGAAAAAATCAGGGGTTAAGATTCATTTACGCGCTTCAGGAAAAAAAATAACCGCTTCTAAAGAAGTTAATCATATCATTTTTAAATTCCAGGAAATTTCTGAAGAAGATCAAACTAAAGAATTTCTAATAAAGGAATTAAGAAAGTATGAAAATTCACATGCTATTTATTATGAGACCAATGAATTGGCCAAAGTAGGTGGTTGGGAAGTAGATTTAATTGAAAACAAGGTTACATGGACTAAGGTTACTAAAGATATTCATGAGGTTAGCCAGGATTATAAGCCTAATTTAAGTGAGGGGATAAATTTTTATAGCGAAGGATGGAGTAGAGATAAAATAACAAAGTTATTTAATGAAGCCGTAGAAAAAGGGACTTCCTTTGATGCCGAGCTTAAACTAATTACCGCTAAGAATAACGAAATCTGGGTAAGGTCATTTGGAAAACCAGAATTTAAAGATGGGAAATGCGTTAGAATATATGGAGCATTCCAGGATATTAATACTGAAAAGCGAATCCAGCTCGAGTATGAAAGAACAAAAGAGCAATATGAAACCATCTTCAAAAATTCTGCTATAGGAAACATCCTGGTTAAAACTTCAGGTCAATTACTTCAGGCGAACCCCGCTACCCTTAAAATTTTCGGTTTTGAAAATGCAAAACGGGAAGAGATCATGGGATTAACTTTTAAAGACCTGGTACATCCTGATTTTTTAGATCAATCTATTGCTTATAGAGCCAAATTGTTATCTGGAGAAATAGATAAATATCAATTTGAAGCGAAATATTACAAACGAAATGGAGAGATAATCTGGTGCCATTCTAATTCTTCTATAATTCGCTCTAATGAATATAACGAGGACCTCATAATTACTCAAATTGAAGATATTACTAAGAAGAAGGAGCTGGAATTTACAGCCAATGAAAATGCGAAAAGGTTTAAAACTGCCTTCGAATTTTCACCTATTGGTATGGGGGTGGTTAGCCCTGAAGGTACCTGGCAAATGGTAAATCAAAATCTGGCAGGGATCTTTGGTTATACCAAAGAAGAGTTTGTTGATAAAAAATCTAGTGAACTAACCCACGTTGAAGACCTTAGAAAAGATTCAAATATGCTTAAATCTCTTCTGGAAAAGAAGATTGAAAGCTATAGTGTTGAAAAAAGATTTATTCATAAAAGCGGTAAAACCATTTATGGCTTATTAAGTGTATCTACTGTTTCAGATGATGATGGGAACATCCTTTATCTTATAGGTCAGGTCTCAGATCTAACCAAAAGGATTACTTCTGAAAAAGCTCTCGAAAAAAGTCTTAACGAGTTGGAAAGTTTAATGGACGCCACTACTCAGGTATCTATAATACAAACAGATTTAAACGGCTTTGTGGCCAAATTTAATAAAGGTGCTGAGAACCTACTGGGATATAGTGCTGAAGAGGTTAAAGGAGTATTTAATGTTAAAAACCTTCATGAAGACCATGAGATAGAACTTAGAGGAAAAGAGTTAAGTGATAAATATAAAAAGGAAATTGAAGGTTTTGATGTATTTACATTCCAGGCAAGTCGGGGACATTATGATTCCACAGAGTGGACATATATTAGGAAAGACGGCACAAAATTTACAGTACAATTAATTGTAACTCCTATTACCGATCATAGCGGGGAAATAACCGGCTATCTTGGGGTTGGATCTGATATTACCAGGTTAAAGAAAATGGAGGTTTCTCTAATAAAAGCGAAGAGAAAAGCAGAAGCGGCAAGTAAATCTAAATCTGAATTCCTGGCGAATATGAGCCACGAGATTCGTACTCCCCTTAACGGCATTATAGGTTTTACCGATCTTTTGATGCGTTCAGAGCTCGAGACTTCACAACAGAAATATATGCAGACTGTATATAACTCTGCTATTTCGTTAATGGATATTATTAACGATGTACTCGATTTTTCGAAAATTGAAGCAGGAAAATTGGAATTGAGCGAAGAAAGAACAGATCTAATAGAGCTTTGCGGGCAAACAGTAGACATCGTTAAGCATCAGGCTCACAAAAAAGGATTGGAAGTTCTCCTTAATATTTCTCCAGAATTACGGCGCTATGTATATGCAGATGCGGTGAGATTAAGACAAATATTAACTAATCTCTTAGGGAATTCTGTAAAGTTCACCCAGAAAGGTGAAATAGAGTTAAATGTTTCTTCCAAAACAATTTCCGGGAATGAACATGAATTGCTGTTCATTTTTTCAATACGGGATACCGGAATTGGAATCGCGCCCCAAAACCTTAAAAAGATATTCTCGGCTTTTGATCAGGAAGATGCTTCTACTACCAGAAAATATGGCGGTAGTGGGCTTGGGCTAACTATTAGCAACAAGCTTTTAAATTTAATGGACAGTAAATTGGAGTTGAAAAGTGTCCTTAATGAAGGAAGTACATTTTCTTTCAAAGTCAAATTAAGAACCGATGAGGAGGTTACCTATTCTTCAATTTCTCCTAAAAACATCAAGAATGTGCTAATTGTTGATGACAATACTAATAATCGTATCATTTTAAAACAGATGTTGGCGGCAAATAACATTGAATCTTTAGAATGTGCCAACGGTATTGAGGCATTAAATGTTTTAAGTAAAAACCAGGAAGAATTTGATCTGACAATAATAGATTATAACATGCCTTATATGAACGGCCTTAGCTTAATAGACCAGATAAGAAATAATTTCAATAAGAATGATAAAGAACTCCCAATTATACTTCTTCATAGTTCAACAGAAGACGAGGAGATTATTAATGGTTGTAAAGAATTAAAAGTTCGTCATCATATGACCAAGCCTATCCAGATTCATACGCTGTATGGAATGATAGATGCTATCGAAAAACCTGCAACAACGCGTGACCCATCAAATATAGATCTGACAACTGTTGCTGATCCCTCAAAAATCTTTAAAATTCTTATTGTTGAAGATAACCCCGTAAATAAATTTCTGGCAAATTCTATCATTAAAAAAATCCTTCCTAACGCTGAACTATTACAAGCCGAAAATGGACAAGAGGCCTTAAGCCAATTTGAGAAGAATAAACCAGATCTTATTTTTATGGATATTCAAATGCCGATAATGGGAGGTTTTGAAGCCACTCAGGAAATCAGGAAGTTAGAAGAAGAAAAATCTTACACTCCGATTATCGCTTTAACTGCCCGGGCGGTAAAAGATGAAAAAGACCGATGCTTAAAAGCGGGAATGCACGATTACCTTACAAAGCCAGTAGTATTGGAAGATATCAGGGATATGATCTATAAATACCTTGATTTTACTCCTTAATAATAAGGCTCGGAGAAAATACTAAGTATTAATATTTTTATTTTTCATTTTCTATTAGAGAAAAAAGCTTTTTATTTGACTGGAATTACCTTGAAATAGCTTATCTTATTGATGTTCCGGAATTAATTCTTCAATTAAAGTTGTAGTTTAAAGTTCCTGAATTTTATAAAAAGGGCTCTTATACCCCAAATTAATCCCTCATGATTGATCTAAAAAGTACAGCCAAAACCTCGATCCTCCTTGTTGAAAATTTACAAGTTGAAAGTCGTAATTTTATCGATATTGTGAAAAAAAAACATTCCAATGCTGAAATTAAAGTTCTTGGAAACAGCTTTGAAGCTTTACAGTACTTACAAGAGAACAAGGTTCAGACCCTAATAATTGAAAAAGATGCGCAACCAATGAATGCTGCGCAAATTTCAGATTATCTTCGGCAGGAACTCAAAATGAATATTCCGGTTTTTATTTCTTCTTCAGAGAGTTCACTAGAGCAAAATCATATTTCCAAACCTTTTTCAGAGGAATCCCTCCAGGCATTTCTGGAGTTTTCACCTGGAGAACAGGCTTATGAACAACCACTTTATTCATTAGAATATTTACGGGAAATCTCCGGAGGAAATTCAGAATTTATAAACGAATCGATAGAAATTTTTAAATCTTCTGTAAGACAACAATTAGCCGAACTGGAAATTGCCAGTAAAGAAAATAATGATCAAAAGGCTTCAGAAATAGCCCACAATATTAAACCTTCTTTTGAGATGCTGGATAATAAAGAGGGGACTGCAATATGTAATAAACTTACCTATGATTTAAAAAGCCATAAACTTTCTCTATTGGTTGAGGAACTCAAATTGATTTTTGATAAAATATTGCAACAATTACAACAAGATTTTACCCCAAAGAATACATAGATGGAAAGAATTCTAATCATTGAAGACAACCCCATGATTGTGAAGTCCCTGCAATTTAAATTAAACCGGGATGGATATGATGTGGTTACGGCAGAAGACGGAAGAGAAGCTATGAAAATTCTAACGGAACAATCTTTTGATCTAATACTCACAGATCTTATGCTACCATTTATAACCGGAAACCAGCTAATTAAATATGTTAAGGAGAATTTACCCGGCGTTCCTATAATCGTACTTTCTACCTCAAAACAGGAAAATATAATCATGGATGCCTTTAATCTGGGAGTAGATGATTTTATAACCAAACCTTTTAATCCTAATGAATTATCCCTTAGGGTAAAGAGATTTCTTAAGAAGAATACCTTTTCAAAATAAGTTTTATCGGTGGAGACATTTTTTAAAAATATTACTGAAAATGGAAATTGGGTACTCAAAATCAATACCCTGTTTGCAATTTTCTTCTTACTGGTTACTATAGGGTTTGTATGTGCAATTCTTCATCTGCGAATCTCTAAGATCGTTAAAAACCGAAAGGTTGAAAAGCAAAAAGAAGTGCTCTCTAACTTTATTACACTATATCTGTTTGATGATGAACTTCCTTCAGAAAAAGAAATCCTTCAATTCAAAAAAGAAAATATTAAGACCTCGCTAGATGAAAAAGTTGCCATTAAAGTATTATTGGTATTCGAAGAAAATTTTAAAGGAGAAACAAATCAAAAGATAAAACAACTCTTTTTAAAGTGGGATTTAAGCAGGATTATAGAGACTGATCTTAATAGCGGTAAATGGTTCCGTATCGCGAGAGCTATTTATGTAGCTTCAGAATTAAATCTGAAAAGGTTTCAAACGACCATCGAAGAATTTATCGATTCAGAAAGAGATGAACTAAGACAGCAAGCCATCTTATATTTTATCCATTTATCTCAAGAGGAGCCACTGGCATTTTTTAGTAAAATCAAAAAACCTCTTACGCTTTGGGAGCAAATATATATAGAAGAATGCCTGAAAAGCAATTACACAGGAACAGTTCCCGATTTCTCAAAATGGCTGAATAGTGAGCTGATAAGTGTACAGGCTTTTTCAATAAAAATGATTGGAGATTATAACCAATACCAGCATGTACCTCAACTAATACCTTTTCTAAATAGTTCTCATGAAGATTTAAAAAAAGTAGCAATGCAGAGTTTGGCAAATTTAGGCTATCCAGAATTACAACCACACCTTAATGCGTCATTCCAGGAAG
>CAXGBX010000077.1:0-8604 GCA_964008195.1 uncultured Flavobacteriaceae bacterium | reverse complement strand
AGATCTTGCGGTTTAATTTCAGGATTGATAAGTGCCTCTACGGTTTTAGCACGATCTGAAGCAGAAATTCCCGTGGTAACGCCATTTCCCCGAAGATCGATAGAAATTGTAAAAGCCGTTTCCATAGGGTCAGTATTATTACCAACCATCATGTCAAGTTTCAGCTCGTTACACCTGGCTTCTGTAAGCGGTGCGCAAATAAGTCCGCGACCATGAGTGGCCATAAAATTGATCATTTCAGGAGTAACTTTTTCAGCCGCAGCTAAAAAATCACCTTCATTTTCACGATCAATATCATCTACAACGATAATCACCTTTCCGGCACGAATATCATCAATAGCTTCCTGAATAGTATCCAGTTCAATTGAATATTGATTGTTCTCCACCTGAGCCATAACATCTTATTTTATGGCTGCAAAGATATTTATTCTGTTTTACTTTTGTCCTTGAAAAGGCCGGCTTTTTTGAAGAGTTTTTTGAAGGGTTCCAGAAGATTATCAAAGGCAAATAAGCCTTGATCTGTAGTCGCTCTATAGGTAAGGTAAATGCCTAAGGGGAGCATGATAAAAGTAGATAGCCATGTAGCTATATAGGCAGGAAAACTTCCATCTTCGGCTGAATTCTTAGCGAAAATACCAATAAAATGATAGGTAAGAAATAGCAGGATAGCTACAACGATGGGTAAGCCAATTCCACCTTTTCTAATAATAGCACCCAAAGGCGCACCTACGAAAAACAGCACAATGCAGGCGATAGACAGGACATATTTTTCGTGAAGCGCAATCTCAAATTTGTTAACCTGATTTACACTTCGTTTAAATTCCTGCTTTTTCATCCCCAGGTGCGCTAAAGCAGAATTGACAGTTCCAAGTGCCAGGTTCGCTATTTGAGCCCCATCATAGGTGTCATATAGCGATAAAAGTCCGTCATTAATCGCCACCAAAGTATCCTTGGCGTGATAATTAATATGGTTGTTTTGTAATCCGGTACGGGAATACATAGATTCTTTAAACTCGGCCATCTTTTTATTGTAAGAAACAGAGAATGAATCGATACTTTCATCTAATTCAGAAATTTTCAACATTCCATGGGTAGAACTATAACTTTCATCTTCAAGGTTTACATTATTGAAATCTGAAAGGTCTATATTGATCACGTACTCGTCGAAATAACTTTTCATAAAAGGTTTATTCTTCCTTTTTTCGAAATCGCTGGGTTTTATTTCATCGTAATAGTTCCCTTGTTTCAGAATAAGGGAAAGTACATCAGACTCTGTACTCCCTACCAATTCTCCTTCATTGGCTTTAATTACAGTAGTGTTCCCTCCAGATTGTTGTTTCTTATGAATAATAACATCGGTAAGAAACTGGTCATTTTCACCTGTTTTTTCTTCAACTTTAATATTAAAAGTACCAATATCATTGAAGATGCCTTCAGAAATAGCCATAGCGGGTTTTAACTGGGCTATATTTTTTCGAAGGTTGATCGATTTAAATTCAGCAGCAGGAATCACATTATTTGCAAAAAAAAATGCCACAAAACTGATGAATACAATAAACACGGTAAGACTTCTCATGGCCCTTCCGAGTGAAATTCCGGAAGATTTCATTGCGGCGAACTCATAATTTTCGGCAAAAGAACCGAAAGTCATGATAGAAGTTAAAAGAATAGTGAGCGGCAATACCAATGGAACCAGCTTCGGAGAGAAATAAAGTAAAAATTTCAAAATTATTTCAACGTCCAGGTCTTTACCAGCAAGTTCACCTATGTACAACCAGATGGTTTGGAGCACAAAAATGAACATGAGTATGATAAAGACCGTAAAAAAAGTTTTTAAAAAACTGGTGAGTATGTACCGGTCAAGTATCTTCAATTTAATCTAATCTATTGATGTAATAATCGCTATATCTATCTTCGTTAAAAGTAAACAGACTTTTCGCCAATGGCTGATTCGTCTTGAAACTTTTTACCGTAATAGTCACTTTTGTCCCATTATCCTGAGACTGGATCAAGTTATAGATATGCTTGGTCTGGCTGTCTATACCCAAAAGAATATTTTTAATCTCAGCCTTACTATCTTTAGGGGTTAATTTCACATACTGGATTTCACGTCCTTTTACATTCTGTGTTATATCCATCTGGTAATTGTATCCTTCCTCATAAAAACTGAACATTTTGGACGGAGTGATACTGTTGCTGTCTTCTTCAACATAATCTGAAATGTTGATTTCTTCATCTTCAGGGATAATGGTATAGATTTTTTTACCATCGAACACCTGCGTAGTACCCATGAGATTTAGTACGTACTTTTCTCCTTTAATACTTACGTCCCCTCTGGTTTCCTGACTTACATTTTCTGCTTTGTTCTCCAGGGCATACTTAAAATCGATCACCATATTCTCATAAGCTTTTACTTTTGAAGATACTTCGTTAAGTAATTTTTCTGCCTTTTGCGAACTCTGTGCCTGTACATTGAAGGACATGATTGCAGCCAGGATAAATACTAATTTTTTCATTTTGATTTTTTAATTGTCTGGTTTTTCATTTAATAACTCATCGAGCGCCGCTAAATCTGTAACTAATACCTGTCTTGCCTTGCTTCCTTCAAACTGACCAACGATGCCCGCGGCTTCTAATTGATCTATAATTCTACCTGCACGATTGTAGCCAAGTTTTAATTTTCTCTGAAGTAATGAAGCTGAACCCTGTTGGTGCGTTACAATTACTTCTGCGGCCTCACGGAATAACTTGTCCCGCTCGCTCACATCTATATCAAGTCCTGTGCCACTTTCCTCACTTTCATAGGCTGGAAGCTGGTGTGCATCTGGATATGCTTTTTGTGAGCCAATGAATTCTGTGATCTTATCTACCTCCGGAGTGTCTACAAAGGCACATTGCAATCTTTTCAGATCATTCCCCTGGGTAAATAACATATCACCACGACCAATTAACTGGTCTGCTCCCTGACTATCAAGAATAGTCCTTGAATCAATTTTTGAAGTCACCCTGAAAGCTACCCTTGCAGGGAAGTTTGCTTTAATAATACCCGTAATTACATTTACCGAAGGCCTTTGTGTGGCGATAATCAAATGAATACCGATGGCACGTGCAAGCTGGGCCAGTCGTGCAATTGGCGTTTCCACCTCTTTTCCTGCGGTCATGATAAGATCTGCAAACTCATCTACCACCAGTACGATATATGGCAAAAACTCATGTCCGTCATTCGGATTAAGCTTCCGGGCTTTGAATTTAGTATTGTATTCTTTGATGTTACGACACATGGCATTTTTCAGCATATCGTAACGATTATCCATTTCAATACAAAGTGAATTCAAGGTGTTGATTACCTTGGTGTTGTCTGTGATAATTGCATCGCCGGAATCTGGCAACTTTGCCAGGTAATGCCGTTCAATTTTGTTGAAAAGAGTAAGTTCCACCTTTTTAGGGTCTACCAGTACAAATTTCACTTCTGCCGGATGCTTGCAATAGAGTAGGGAAGTAAGAATAGCATTTAATCCGACCGACTTACCCTGACCGGTCGCACCAGCCATAAGCATATGCGGCATTTTAGCCAGATCTACCACAAAGGTTTCATTCGAAATTGTTTTTCCAAGCGCAAGCGGTAATTCCATTTCGGCATTTTGAAATTTTGCAGAAGCAATCACAGAACGCATAGAAACGATACTGGCATTTTTATTAGGCACCTCAATACCAATAGTACCCCTGCCCGGAATGGGCGCGATAATCCTGATCCCCAATGCTGAAAGTGAAAGCGCAATATCATCTTCCAGGTTTTTAATTTTTGAAATTCTAATTCCCGCTTCCGGCACGATCTCATATAAGGTTACCGTAGGACCAACTGTTGCCTTTATCTGGGCAATTTCAATTTTGTAGTTTTTTAGTGTTTCTACAATTCGGTTCTTATTTTCTTCCAGTTCTTCCTGATCAATGGTAATCGTTCCCCCATAATCTTTCAGAAGTTCTATGGTAGGGAACTTGTAATTTTTAAGTTCCAGCGTCGGGTCAAATTCACCAAAATCTTTTACGAGCTTCTTGCTAAGATTGTCATCTTCTTCCTCTTCAGGAGCAGCTTCAACCTCCATGGAAACATCTTCTTCAGGCGGAGTGGTCACTTCCATTTTAGGGGACGGTGCCGGTTTCTCTTTCTTTTCTGGTTTTTCTTCGGAAAGATCTACACTTTTAGTTTCTTCTTCTTCAACTTTAGCGGTAACTACCGTTTCTTTCCAGTCCTTCTCTTCATCGGTTTCAGAAATATCAGACTGATGTTCTTCCATCGCATCTTTGAGCTCTTTTCGCCCAGATTTGAAGTAACCGCCAATCATCTCGGGTGTTACTTTCAGCCTGATGGCGATATAAGCTATAAATAAAAACAACATCAGTAGTACCGCGCCAAAGAAGCCGAGGTAATCCTGTATAAAATCATTTGTTTCAAAACCTATGCGACCTCCCAATAGTGCATTTTTTTCAGCAAAGAATCCAAAAAATACAGATAACCAGATCATTACTAAGATGCCCCAGAACCAGAATTTTCTAAGATTGGCGCTATTAAAACCAAAAAAGAGGTAGATCCCACTAAGTAATATTAAAAATGCGATCGAGAAAGAGGCAAGTCCGAATCCTTTATAAATGAAAAAATCACTTACGCTTGCTCCAAATTTGCTGAGCCAGTTTCTGGCTTCAACTTCACGATTGGAGAACTCGTCAAGAACACTTTGATCTGCCTGCCAGTTAAATAGAAAAGAAACAAAAGCGACTATGAGCGCCAGGCCAAATAGCATCAGGAAACTGCCCAGGACAACCTTCTGCTGCCTGTTTAGCTTGAGTGAAATTTTACGTGATTTTTTAGCTGTTTTCCTGGTCTTAGCCTTCTTTTTAGCCATATGTAGGTTGAACGATTTCGGCAAAAATACAAATTAGCCTTTTCCAAATTAAGGAAAAAAACTTCAATTTTAAAAGTTGCCAGATTTACATGGCGAAAACGCTCAAAATCATTTTTTATTTTTTCAAATAGGGAAGCAAGGCCTGGATAAATTCATCAAAAGCTTCGATGTGAGGCAGGTGTCCGGTATCTGGAATTTCTACCAATTCAGCATTGGGTATTTTCTCTGCAGTTTTTTTACCTAATTCATCATATAACCCCATAGTAGCTTTCACCTTTTTACTTACCAGGTTTTTGCCAAGCGCCGTTCTATCCCTGGTGCCAATGATAAGCAGTGTGGGAACCTGAAGTTCAGGAAACTCATAAACCACGGGTTGGGTTAAGATCATATCATAGGTTAGTGCAGCATTCCAGGCTATTTGAGGATAATTTTCATTTAGCGTCCACCCGGCTAGTAATTTGGCCCATTCAGCATAATCTTCATTCCAGTCTCCGGCATAGTAATTTTCTTTCTGGTAGTTCTTGATACTTTCGTAGCCTTTCTTTAATTCCTGCTCATACCAGTCGTTTACACTCTGATAAGGAATTTTTAATTTCCAGTCTTCAAGACCAATTGGATTTACCAGTACAAGTTTTTCGGTAATTTCAGGATACATTAAGGCAAAACGAGTAGCTAGCATCCCACCCATGGAATGACCAAGGATGGTAGAGTTTTCAATCTGAAGAGCTTCGATCAATGTTTTAGTGTTTTCAGCCAATTGCTGAAAGCTATATTGAAAATACTGAGGTTTGCTGGATTTTCCGAAGCCAATCTGATCTGGAACAAGAACATTAAAACCAGCTTCGGTTAATTCGGTTATGGTGGTTTCCCAGTAGGCACCATTAAAATTTTTCCCATGTAACAGCGTTACTGTTTTTCCATTGGGAACCCTGGCTTGCACATACATATAAGCCATGGTGTAAGTAGCCTGTTGAGCCTCGATCTCAAGAAAATTAACTGGATATGGATATTCATAATTTTCCAGATTTAAGTCAAGTTTTCTTAAATTTTCCTGTGCCTGAATACTCGCAAAAAGCATCATGCAAAGAAAAACAGTTATCAGTTTTTTCATAATACTACGATTTATGCGGTGAGATAGGGGATGTATATAAAACATGCAACGATCACCGCAATAAGCGCGGCGATAAAAACTGCTCCGGCGGCAACATCTTTAATATGACCAATTTTATTGTGGAAATCTGGATGCACAAAATCTGCCATTGCTTCCATGGCAGTATTTAAACCTTCTGTAGACATCACAAGACCAATGGCTAGAAATTGAAAGATCCATTCAGTATTGGTGATTTCAAAATACCAGCCGGCTATACAAACAAGGATAGAGATTACAAACTGAACCTGAATGCTTGGTTCGTGTTTAAGTAGGAGCCAGGCTCCCTTAATCGCATATCCTCCTCCTCTGATTCTTTTTCCGAGGAAACTGTTTTTCATTATAATAGGGTTTTCAAAGCGGCAAGATAATCGGGCTCATCTTCAATTTTTGAGACTTGCTGAGAATGAATTACATGGCCATTTTCATCAAGCACCACTACAGCCCTTGATAGTAGCCCTTCAAAAGCTCCATCCATGATTTCAACCCCGTAATCTTTACCAAAATTTCTATCCCTGAAATCTGAAAGGTTCGTGATATTTTCTAAACCTTCATCACTTACAAAACGTTGCTGTGCAAAAGGCAGATCTCTGGAGATACACAAAACTACAGTATTTTTCAATTCTGAAGCCCGTTTGTTGAAATTACGCACAGAAGTCGCGCAAACTCCGGTATCTATACTCGGAAAGATATTCATAATTACTCTCTTTCCTTTATAGTTTTCCAGAGTACCTACAGATAGATCTGATTTAACCAATTCAAAATGAGGTGCTTTTTCATTCATAGATGGAAGGCTTCCATAAGTAGTAACCTGTTCTCCCTTGAGTTCAATCTTTGCCATATTCGTTTATATTAGAAATATAAATTTAGAAGATTGTCTTTCGGTTATTACTAAAATTATCATAAAACAATAAGGGCTGTTTCCCAATGAAAACAGCCCTTTTGAATTGTGTTGTAAAGAAGTCTATTTGTCTATAGATCCCAGGACTTTCTTTACAAAGTTATTCGCTGCATCCCTTTCTGGGACACCATCATCTATCATTTTATGTACTTCTACAGCTCCACAAAGATTTGTGATCAATTCACCAATAACATCCATCTGCTCTTCTGTTACCGAGCGATGTTCCGTAAAGCTTTCGAGAACTTCTATAGTGTTCTCTAATTTTACAACTTCATTGTTTTTCTGTAGATGTTTAATTACTGGTAACTTCATCAACTAGGTTTTTTAACTGGTCAAACTTATTCGTTTGAACCTGATTCTTAAAACTACCATTTTTGAATGTGGCGAAGGTTGGCAGATTATCTACTTTAGCCATTTTTCTTGATTCCGGAAACTTCTCTGCATCAACAAATATAAATTGAGCGTTCTCGTTTTCTTCCGCAAGTTTTTTAAACTTAGGCTTCATTAATCTGCAGTTTCCACACCATCCAGCCATATACTGTACTACAACGGTATCATTACCTTCAACCAATTCCTTTAAATTATCCTGATCTAATTCCTTAATCATAGCAATTTTTTTAAGTTCTTAATTCAGTTATAACTTCTTAGTTTAAGCTAAGGTAAGATGCAACACCATCGCGGTTTGCGTTCATAGCTTCTTTACCTTCTTCCCAGTTTGCAGGACATACTTCACCTTTTTCCTGTACGTGAGTATATGCGTCTATCAATCTAAGGAATTCGTTAACGTTTCTTCCAAGTGGCATATGGTTGATACCTTCGTGGAATACAGTTCCTTCCTCATCAATTAGGTAAGTCGCTCTGTAAGTTACGTTATCACCTTCTAGAGTTATTGCACCTGTCTCATCATCGTAAGTCTCGCTCATGATATCCAGGATATCAAGTCTTGAACTTAAGTTACGGTTAGAATCAGCTAGGATTGGGTATTTTACACCTTCAATACCACCATTGTCTTTAGGAGTATTTAACCATGCAAAGTGTACTTCTGGAGTATCACAAGAAGCTCCTATTACCATTACATTTCTCTTTTCAAACTCTTCCATTGCATTTTGGAAAGCGTGTAGTTCTGTAGGGCAAACAAAGGTGAAATCTTTTGGGTACCAGAATAGCAACACTTTTTTGTTGTTTTTCTGAGCTTCTTCCAATACATTCAATTTGAAAGTATCACCCATTTCGTTCATTGCATCTACACTAAGATTTGGAAATTTTTTTCCTACTAAAGCCATATTATATGTTTTTTGATTAAACTTTTTCTTTTCTACGCTGCAAAGTTAGTGTCTAAGAGCGCATTTAAAAGCATCAAAAATTTTATAATTTTATTGTTTAATAAGATTTATTTATTGGATGTGGCAATCGCAATAGTATTCCTTTATAATTATCGAATTGTCAGGAAATTAAGCTTAGAGTTAGAAAGATAGCAGAAATTATTTTTCTGAAAGCATTTTAATTTTAATTCCTATCGCTGCAAATAATAAAGTCATAAACGGACTTAAATAGTTGAAGAAAGCATACCCGGCATAAGATAGAACGGGAACACCAAGAACACCACTATGATAAGCCCCGCAGGTATTCCAGGGTACTAGTACAGAAGTTACAGT
>CAXGBX010000076.1:0-8609 GCA_964008195.1 uncultured Flavobacteriaceae bacterium | reverse complement strand
TATTTAGCGCATCAATAAGGATCTCTCTAATTTTCTCCTTCGGTACTTTATTGATGAGGTGATGGTTGTGCAGATGCACAGCGAAGTCACAATGCATGCCTTCATCTCTTGAAATTAATTCGTTAGAGAAAGTTAAGCCAGGCATTAATCCACGTTTCTTCAGCCAGAAAATGGAACAAAATGCTCCGGAAAAGAAAATTCCTTCTACAGCGGCGAATGCTATTAGTCTTTCAGCAAATGAGTCAGATTCTATCCATTTCAAGGCCCAGTCTGCTTTTTTCTTTATTGCTGGAAATACTTCAATGGCTTTAAAAAGCTGATCTTTTTCTTTCTCATTTTTAACGTAAGTATCAATAAGAAGCGAGTATGTTTCAGAATGTATATTTTCCATCATGATCTGAAAGCCATAGAAGAATTTAGCTTCAGAATATTGAACTTCATTCACAAAATTTTCTGCAAGGTTTTCGTTTACGATTCCGTCAGAAGCCGCGAAAAATGCAAGAATATGTTTTAAAAAGTAGCGCTCATCAGAACTGAGTTTGTTGGTCCAATCGGTAAGATCCTGATGAAGGTCAATTTCTTCAGCAGTCCAGAAACAAGCCTCCATTTTTTTATACCAGTCCCAAATATCATGATGTTTAATTGGAAAGATCACAAAGCGATCTTTATTCTCCTGTAAAATGGGTTCTGTTTGGGCCATAATTGTTAAAATTTTCAGTTTTAATGGGTCTTATTGAAAAGTGTTTAACAAATATTTAAAAATGAGAGCTATAATGAAAGGATTCTGAGTAAAGCTTTTCAACAAAGTTTTCAACAGCATTAAGCTTAGGTTTTTCATACATTCTTGTTAATTACGGAATATAAATTGCTGATATTCATTTTTTTATAAAATGTTAATAATATTATGAACTTAAATAAAGTTGATAGGAACTCAGCTCTCGCTAATTTTCAAAATATTCCTCAAATCGGATATAATTTCGGGGGTCTTGAAATGCGAAAACCGGTAAAAAATACCGGTTTTCTAGAAAACAGAAGTAATCTTCTGGTTGGCACCTATAAAAATTGTCTACATGCTTTTATAATCTGACTTATTTAGTTGAATATCCTTTTTAGAAAGCGAAGTACAATACATTTTCATGTTGTCTTTTGGATTTCGTTTGGAAACCATCTCCATTTCCAACATCAATCCATCTGAATGTTTTTTGAACCACTCCGCATCTACACTCTTTGGGATTTTAGGATTTCCCTTACTTTGAAACATATTAGCAAAATTCAGCGTGGCATCATTGGTAAGATAGGAGGTGACAACATACTCGTCATTTTCCATGCGGTAGCCCGTACAATCATATCCCAGAATTTCTTTTTTGCCGATTTCGGTAATCTCCATTTCTTCATAATCAGATAACTCTTCAATATCTTCTTTATTGATCGTAATTTCTGATCCCATCAACATCTTATTGCCTTTGTTATCCATATATATCACATTAATATTTTTAGATGGATCAAATACCATAATCATATTATTGTCTTTCTGGTCAATCAGGGTTCCAAGATAATCGGCACCTTCTTGAAAGAGATAAGAAAGGTCTGTAGAACCACTTTTAGTTTCTACTTTCATATCATATTTCCACGAGAATATGTAAGTCTCGGGAATTTTAGAATAATCAATCTGGTTTACACCAAATTGCATATTGCCTTCCATGTTTGACTCCCAAATGTTATTGAGAGTATTATCCGCTTCTTTGGCAGCTTTATTGGAAATGTTCTCAGTAACAGTATTTTCTACTTTTTGCTCTACTTTTTCTTTTAATTTTTTAAGGAACTGGGCGTTCATGCTGTTTCCAATTAAAAGGAACGCTAAAACCATTGTGCTTAAATACTTCATATTTTAATTTTTAAAAGAAAAACTAAAATGGGGACATCTTTCTAAATACAGTATGCTTGATGCGACTGCAATTAAATTACTTAAGAAATAAGTTGGGAGGGTGGACTAAGATGAGTAAATATAAGAAATATAAGCGGAAAAACAAATATAATGTACTGATTGTTAGTTTTTTATACGCTTATTCCTTCAGAAATTTTGCAGCTACCTGTTCCAGTTCGTTATACCAGTCTTCCCCGTATTTTCGAATTAGGGCTTCCTTAACAAACTTGTAGATTGGAACCTGTAGTTCAGCACCAAGACTGCAGGCGTCGTCGCAAATTTCCCAGCGGTGATAGTTTACCGCAGAGAAAGACGAATATTTCTGAATTCTTACCGGGTAAAGATGACAGGAGACAGGTTTCTTCCAGTCAATATCTCCTTGGTTATAAGCTTCTTCAATTCCGCATAAAGCAATGCCTCTATCATCAAAAGTGACATAGGCACAATCTGCATTATCTATCAAAGGAGTTTCAATCTCACCGTTTTCGCGGGTAATATAAACACCCTGTTTTTCAATAGCATCAATGCCTTCCTTGCGTAAATAGGGTTTAACCTTGGGATAGATTTTTTCCAAAATGGCTCTTTCTTCCGGCTCTACGGGAGCGCCGGCTTCACCATCGATGCAGCAGGCTCCTTTGCAGGCTGAAAGGTTACACAAAAAATCATTTTTAATGATCTCTTCAGAAACTAAAGTCTTACCCAATTGAAACATGCGACAAAGATAAATTTCTATGCTTTAAGATGAAGAAATACAGGAAGAAAATTCACATAAATTTAACCTGCTTCAACGATTGCCAATCAGATAACTTGAAGTACTTTTGCACGCAATTTTTAAAAGAAGTTGGTTATGTTTAAAGTGTTCGATTTCAGGCAAATATTTACTGCAGGGATGATTCTTTTTGCTGTAATTGATATTATTGGAAATATCCCGATTATCATAGATCTACGAAAAAAAGTGGGGCATATTCAAAGTGAAAAGGCTTCCATAGTAGCGGGGATAATTATGATCGTTTTTCTTTTCCTTGGAAAGGAAATCTTAAACCTTATTGGGATTGATGTTAACTCATTCGCCGTAGCAGGTTCTTTTATTCTCTTCTTTTTGGCACTTGAAATGATTCTGGGTATTAGTCTTTATAAAGATGATGCTCCTGAAACTGCATCGGTGGTGCCGTTGGCTTTTCCATTAATTGCTGGAGCGGGAACCATGACTTCACTAGTGTCATTACAAGCCGAATATGAAATGGTAAATATCATTGTTGCTATCGTTATCAATATTATATTTGTGTACCTGGTACTAAAATCTTCCGGGAAAATTGAGAAGGTCCTTGGTGCTCAGGGTATCAATGTAATCAGAAAAGTTTTTGGAGTAATCCTTCTGGCCATTGCCGTAAAGCTTTTCGCAGCTAATATTCAGAGTTTATTTTCATGAAGTACTTTATATATACCATCATCTTTTTAGCTGTTGTTTTTATAGGAATTAGTTTGCAAACTGTAGATATCAATAATTTACTGGAGGGTGATAGCGGAAATGCATTAATTGTTATCGCAGCTAGCCTTTGTGTAATCATACTAATGGCGATTCTATTGGTTTCCAGAACGATAGCTAAAAAGCATCGGTAAAATGGATTTTGATGTTTTGATTATTGGCGGTGGGGTCGCAGGGTTTTCCTGTGCTCTGGTAATTGGTTCTGGACTGGAAAAGTCTCACGCAGTGAATAAGAAGGCAGGAATAATCCTGCATCAAAAATCATCGCATCTTCAATCTGCTTTACTTCGAAATGTCTTCGGAATCAAGCCCGGAACCAAAGGAATGGACGTACTTAAGGATGGGGTTACTCATCTTTCAGAAACGTATCCAGCAGTAGAGCTGATATCGAAAGAGAAAGTAAAGGAAATTTTAGAAATTAACGAAGGCTTTAAGGTAGTGACCAATAAGAGAATATACACTGCTGAAAAAGTTGTAATAGCGATAGGGTATACCAGTCCCATGAGGATACGCGGACTCGATGATTTTCTAATTCCGCATAAGAAAGCGAAAGCTTCTAAAAACCGTATTCAATTAAAAAATGAAGATCACTTGGTAAAACCGGGATTATATGTTGCGGGTACACTTGCCGGTTGGCGAAGCCAATATGCTATTGCCAGTGGTAGTGGTGCTTCGGTAGCTACAGATATACTTACTTTTTGGAATAACGGAGAACACACCAAAGTGCATGATAAATTATCTTAGAAAATAAAAAATAAGACTTACAGGAAGACTAATTATAGCCAGCATCATAAAACTTTGCTGAAGATTTCTAAATAATAATGCACGTTTTAATTGTCTGGTAAATTCGTTGTCCTGGCTGGATTTTATTTGCTTTTTTAACAGGCTCCTTGAAACATTGGAGCTATTTACCAGAATATCATTTTTTAGGAATAGATAAGTACTATTATCGAGTAATCTAAAGGATACTGCGATAATAAATAAAAAGAGAGGTGTCAAAGGCCAAATTGCCGATAGATATTGTAGAAAATTTTCCATCAATTATCCAAAGTATTATTTTTCTTCGGACAACTCAATTACTTTCTCGATTAATCGATCATCTTCATTTAAATACCGTTCAAATGCATTAGTTCCAAATAATTGTTGTGCCATTTCGGCCTTTAAATATTTCTTTAAGAGTGGCTTGCGTTCTTCACTGGTATCTTTAACACCTATATTCATTCTTCGTATATAGCGATCAAAATCAAGGATCATTTCCTCGGTGATTTCGAGCTCTTCACGAAAGTCATTTTTAGAAATAGAATTATAATATTCCCTGTTTTTTTCCAGGATATCAAATACAAAACGACTCATATAACCACCGCGGAGTAAAAAAGTAAGTTTTTCTTTTTCAGAGTCGGTGTCCTTGGGTACAAAAATATCGGGTATGATCCCTCCACCCCCGTAAACTATTTTTCCACCCGGGGTTTCGTATTTTAATGAATCATTAATCTCTATACTGTCTTCACTATTCAATTCGCCATTTTTATACCTACGCATATAGTCGTTAAAGTAGGTCTCGTTGCCGTTTTCGTAGGGTTTCTGGATAGATCTACCCGTAGGGGTATAATACCGGGCAATAGTTAGTCTCACGGCGCTTCCATCTCCTAATTCCATCTCTCTCTGAACCAGGCCTTTTCCATAAGAACGCCTACCCACAATAGTCCCCACGTCGTTATCCTGTAAAGCACCTGCTACTACCTCACTGGCAGAGGCAGAATTCTCGTTAATTAGGACAAAAACCTTCCCGTTCTCAAAATCTCCTTTTCTTTGGGCATAGGTCTCTTCAATCGCGCCACTTTTATTTTTGGTAAAAAGAATAAGCTTGTCGTCTTTGATAAATTCATCGGCTATATTAATTGCTTCTGAAAGATATCCGCCAGGATTATTCCTAAGGTCTAGCGCTATCTGGTTTGCACCATTTTTCTTGAGTTGTTTGATAGATTGCCTGAATTCCTCGTAGGTAGTTTCAGAAAAGCGGTCTATTTTGATGTAGCCTAAATCTTTGGTAAGCATATAGGCAGCATTCACACTCTTAAGTGGAACGGTGCCTCTTTTCAGTTTAAAGGTGAGCAGGTCTTGAATGCCTTTTCTTAGAACTTTTAAAGTGACTTTGGTATTCGCTTTACCTTTTAACTGAGTTGTAAGGGAGTCATCGCTAATTTGCCGGTCAAATAATTTTTGGCCATTGGCGTATAAAATTCTGTCTCCACCGCGAATACCAATTTTCTCACTCGGGCCACCTTCCAGAGCTTTGATAACCACTATAGTGTCCTGAACCTTGTAAAAACTTACCCCAATCCCCACAAAATCACCTTTCATATTTTCTGTGACCCGGGTGTATTCGTCTTTAGGGATATAAACCGAATGGGGATCCAAATTCTCAAGGATCCTGTTTACGGTAATATCAACAATACTATCGGTATTTACATCATCAACATATTCATAATCAATATAATCTATAAGTCTGTTGAGTTTTTGCTTTTTTGGGTTTGCAGAAAAAAGTTCATCAGAAGGATCAAAATCAAGCCTCGCTCCGAGAATTAGTCCTACGGCGCAAGCGATACTAAGTAATAGTGGTGTGTATATTTTATTTCTTCCTTTCAATCTTCCAGTACTGTTATTTGCTTAAGTTCAACTCCTGCTCTTTCTAAAAAATCAAGTCCGGAATTATCTTTATAATCAATTTGATAAACCAGCCTGCTTATACCAGATTGGTGTATTAATTTACTGCACTCCTTACACGGAGACATGGTTATATATAAGGTTGCATCTTTACATGATTGTGTAGAGCCTGCAACTTTAAGTATCGCATTGGCTTCAGCATGTAAAACATACCATTTAGTATAACCTTCTTCATCCTCACAAAAATTCTCAAAACCTGAAGGTGTTCCATTATAACCGTCAGAAATGATCATTCTATCTTTTACAATTAACGCGCCAACCTGTTTTCTATTACAATGGGATAATTTACTCCATTCCCGGGCAATTCTCAAATAAGCTTTATCGAATTTCAGCTGTTTTTTTCTGTTCATAGCAAGTACAAGGGTCTATATCCTAAAGATTATTAATAGACTGCAAATTAATAGATTATTGTTAAAAAACTGGCGTAAAGATCCTTGTAATTTAAAGAGCTGAATAGGTTTCCATAAGAATTGGAAGAACCACGCCTATTACGATAGATGCGGTAATGAGTATCCAATCCCTTTTCGATACATTCAGGACGTTTTGAAGTAAGAAACCAATGATCATCACTACCAGAACTACAATTATCTGGGCTGTTTCAATTCCCAGCGCAAATTCAACCAGGGGCCAGAATTTACTCTCAGAGCCTGCAGCGATCATTTTAAAATAAGATGAGAAGCCTAAGCCGTGAACAATTCCGAAGAAAACCGTGGTAAAATAAAGCAGGTTAAAATTAGTGTTCCTAACTTTTTTCCCTGCCGTGGCAATATCAAAAATAGCCGTTGCTAAAATGGTAACAGGAATGAAAAATTCCACATAATTGGCATCTACTTTAACAATCTGATAAACTGAAAGGAATAGGGCCAGAGTATGGCCTAATGTAAAGAGCGTGACCAGCCATAATACTCTTTTCCAGGTAGAAAAACCATAAGAGGCAACCAGTACAATTATGAAAAGCACATGATCATAGGCCTGCCAGTCCAGTACGTGTTCCAGTCCAAGTTTAAAGTACAACCAAAATTGAGACATAGTTCAGGTTTATAAAGGAAGTTTCGAAAGTACAATTTATTCAAATAATTGCCAAGGTGAACGAGCCTTCGGGAATAGGCTATGGAACAAATTTATTTCAAAAATACCTCTTTAGTGGTATTTCATTAATTATTCGCGGTTTCTATCTTAGCATAGTCAATATCATTATGTTTATAATTATTGCCTAGTGCATGTGGAAATTTGAGTAGGGTCGAAATTCCAAATTGTTTTGTTGGGGTAGAACAGAAATATGTATCTAATTTATAATTTAAAGCACTTATTTTTGACAATGAGCCTTTAGGATTTTCCTGAAGGCTTTTTTATTTGAGATAGGATCAAACTGAAAAAGACGGAAAAAATCTTTGTTTCTTCTACAAGCCTTATCTTTAGCTTTCCAACTAACCGAATATTATGGATAAAGCTATTAAGAAGATCTCAGATTACTGGAAAGAGATATATTCAAGCAGGGTACATAAGTACCGACCGTTTGAAATTACTGCCGATTTTAAAAGATATGCTTCGCTTTTCTCTCTGGGGAATTCCTATTTATATATTGTTAATCTTCATGATTTTGAGCTGGAGTATATTTCGAAATCTGTAGAAAGCTTTGTGGATATCAAGGCTGAAAATGTCGAGCTTAAAGACTTAATGAAAACGGTACTTCCCGAGGAAATTGATAATATCAATCTAAAAAGCAGAGTAATAAGTGATTTTTATACTTCCTTCCTGGATGCCGATAAGGTACTTAGCTATAAGAATATTTTTTCCTATCGGATGAGAAATGCCAGTGGTGATGTAAGAACTATGCTATATCAGGCAATCCCATTGAGCGTTTTGGAAAATGGAATGCCAGAGCATGTGCTATGTATTCAAACAGACGTCACCCATATGAAGGTAACCAGTACCAACGCTGTTTCTTTTATCAATATAAATGGCGGAAAATCATATTTTAATATAGATGTGGTTACAGGAAAATTTTCTCCGGAGCTTTGTGAAGAAGCCGGAGATTTATCTGATCTTTTTTCTGAAAGGGAAAAACAGATAGTAATTATGTTTTCAAGAGGACTGAATGCGGAACAGATCGCGAGGAAATTAAACCTTTCTCATCATACCATCAAAACGCATCGAAAAAATATCCTTAATAAAAGTGGGTGTACAAACACTACTGAAGTAGTTGCCAAATGTCTTACTAATGGGGTTATTCCTCCAGGCTTGAATTAAGTTGATTAGTAGAATCTTTTAAAAACGAATTTAAATTCTGAATACTGCTACGTCTGCCTTGCCAAAGCTTCAGATTTTTTTATTTCAGCTTCGGGACTGCCTTAAATAATTTCCAGTGAATTCATTCCTTAGAACCAAAAATTTTATATTTTTGCCGTCCACAAGCTCGAGTGGCGGAATTGGTAGACGCGCTGGATTCAAAATCCAGTTCTTTCGGGAGTGTGG
>CAXGBX010000075.1:0-8654 GCA_964008195.1 uncultured Flavobacteriaceae bacterium | reverse complement strand
TAGACAGGGGGCCCTTCATGAAACCCTGAATATGGCTGTAAACTGGAATCTCCCGGTTGTATTCTGTGTAGAGAATAATGGGTACGCCATGGGAACTTCTGTTGCCAGGACTTCAAAAGATACTGAAATCTGGAAACTTGGTAACGGCTATGAAATGCCTTGCGGACCTGTAGATGCTATGGATCCCGTAAAAGTTGCGGAAGCACTTGATGAGGCAATTAGCAGGGCACGCAAAGGTGACGGCCCAACATTTCTTGAGTTGAAGACGTATCGTTATAGAGGTCACTCTATGAGTGATGCGCAGAAGTATCGTACAAAAGATGAGGTTGCAGAATATCAGAAACTGGATCCTATCACAAAGGTGAAAGAAATCATTAAGGAAAAGAAATACGCTTCAGAAAAAGAAATTAAAGAAATCGATAAACGCGTTAAGGAGAAGGTTTCAGAATGTGAAAAATTTGCTGATGAATCTGATTTTCCAGATAAGAATATTATGTATGACGTTGTTTACGAACAGGAGGATTATCCTTTTCTAGCACATAAATTAGATTAAACTATGGCAGAAGTGATCAAAATGCCACGTTTGAGCGATACCATGGAAGAAGGTACCGTTGCAAAGTGGCTGAAACAAAAAGGTGATAAAGTAGAAGAAGGAGATATTTTGGCTGAGATCGAAACCGATAAAGCCACAATGGAATTTGAATCTTTTTACGAAGGTACTTTGCTTCATATTGGTGTAGAAGAAGGAGATGGTGCACCGGTGGATGAATTACTTGCTATAATTGGCGAAGAAGGTGAAGATATTTCTGATCTTATCAATGGTGGTAGCGGTGATGATGCTGAAGATAAAGAAGATCAGAAAGACGACAAGAAAAAAGATAAGTCTGAAAATTCTAAGGATAAGAAAAAATCTAAGGATGATTCTGATGACGATTCTGATTCAGATGATGATCATGAGGAAGAAGATGGTGGTCTTCCAGAAGGAGTAGAAATCATAAACATGCCTCGTTTGAGTGATACCATGGAAGAAGGAACCGTGGCGGCATGGTTAAAGCAGGAAGGTGATAAAGTAGAGGAAGGAGATATTCTTGCTGAAATTGAAACCGATAAGGCTACCATGGAATTTGAGTCTTTTTATGATGGTACGTTATTGAAAATAGGAATACAGGAAGGGGAATCTGCGAAAGTAGATAGTCTTCTGGCTATTATAGGTCCTGAAGGAACTGATGTTTCAAAAATTGATACTTCAGGCGGAGGAGAGAAGAAGAAAAAGAAATCTAAATCGGCGGATAAAAAAGAAGAGGAGACCGATACTTCTAAAGATTCAGAAAAAAAGGATAAAGAAGAAAAAAGTTCTTCAAGCCAGTCTGAAGCTAAAGACGGAAAACGAATTTTTGCTTCTCCATTGGCGAAAAAAATGGCTGAAGACAAAGGTATTGATCTTGCTAATGTAGATGGTTCCGGAGAAAACGGAAGAATCGTAAAGAAAGATATCGAGAATTATAAGGAGTCTGATAAAAAACCTGTAGAGGCAAAATCTGATTCCGCAGAAGAAACTACAGCTGCTGCACAACCATATACTCCGGCGGGAGAAGAAAGTTTTGAAGATCGTAAAAATTCACAAATGCGTAAGGTAATTGCCAAGCGTTTGGGTGAATCTAAATTTACGGCTCCTCATTATTATCTTACTATTGAGGTAAATATGGAGAACGCAATGGCTTCAAGAAAACATATCAATGAAATGCCAGATGTAAAGGTGTCTTTCAATGATATGGTCATTAAAGCTTCTGCAATGGCGCTTAGAAAACATCCGCAGGTGAATAGTCAGTGGACGGGAGATACAACCAAAATCGCCAAGCATATACATATGGGTGTAGCTGTAGCGGTGGAAGAAGGTCTTGTGGTCCCTGTGCTTAAGTTTGCAGATCAAATGTCGCTCACCCAAATAGGAGGGAACGTAAAAGATCTTGCAGGTAAAGCTAGAAATAAGAAAATTCAGCCGGCAGATATGGAAGGAAGTACTTTTACGGTTTCCAACCTTGGAATGTTTGGAATCGTGGAATTTACCAGTATCATCAATCAGCCAAACTCAGCGATTCTCTCTGTTGGAACAATAGTGGAGAAGCCTGTAGTTAAGAATGGTGAGATCGTGGTTGGAAATACCATGAAACTTACACTTGCCTGCGATCACAGAACAGTTGATGGTGCGACAGGTGCTGCATTCTTGCAAACTTTAAAAACCTATATGGAAAATCCGGTAACTATGCTGGCCTAATTCCAAACTTGAATAAATTATAAGAATCCCGCCTAATCGCGGGATTTTTTTATCTTTAGCACTATGAGAAAAATGACACAATTCAACGTATTCAATGGCATATTTATAATGCTGTTTTCAGTATTGGCCTGCACAGGTCAAAATGGTAACAACGATTTAGAAGTTCAGAAAGCAAAAGTTTCTATCGCTGAGGTCCAGGAGGATCTTAATTATCTGGCTTCTGATGATTTGATGGGTAGAAAAACCGGAACTACAGGTATAGAAGATGCCGCGGTTTTTATTGAAAATAAATTCAAAAATTTTGGTTTAAAACCTTATTTTGAAACTTATAGGGATCCTTTTATGATCAATGATATTGAAGGTTTTAATATGGTTGGTTATCTGGAAGGAAATGATCCTGAGTTGAAGGATGAATTTATAGTAGTAGGAGCACATTATGATCATATTGGAAGTGGAAAAGCGGTTGAAGGAGATACGATTGCGAATGGAGCCAACGATAATGCTGCAGGTACCGTTGGGGTAATTCAGCTGGCGAAGTATTTTGCTGAAAATGGAGGAAATAAAAGGAGTATGATCTTCGCTTTGTTTTCTGGGGAGGAAATGGGCCTTAAAGGTTCTAAGCACTTAGCTGAAAAATTAAAAGCACAGGATCTTGATCTATATGTAATGTTCAATCTGGAAATGATTGGTGTGCCGATGAAAGCGAAAGACTATAAGGCATATCTTACCGGATTTGAAAAATCTAACCTGGCTGAAAAATTCAATGAATATTCTGAAGGAGATCAAGTGCTCGGATTTTTAACACAGGCACAGCAAATGAGCCTTTTCCAGAGAAGCGATAATTATCCTTTTTACGAAGCTTTTAAAGTGCCTTCGCATACCGTAAGTACTTTTGATTTTTCAAATTATCCTTACTATCACCATGTAGATGATGAATCTGAATTCCTGAATGCTGAATTTATGGCCTCGTTAATAGAAGATCTCATTCCGGGACTAGTGAAAATGTCTAGTACAGCTACACAGGAGATTAAAATGAATGAAGAATGAAAAATATTGTCATCACAGGAACCAGTAGAGGTATTGGTTTTGAACTGGTTTCAATTTTATGCAGAATGGGACATCAGGTTCTGGCGCTTTCCAGAAATGAAAAACCGGTAAAAGGTTTAGAGTTAGATAATGTGCATGCATTTTCTTTTGATATTACCAGTGAGGATAGTCTTCTAAAAGCAGAAAGTTATATTAGTGATAATTGGAATTCCAGGGTTGATGTACTTATCAATAATGCCGGAGCTCTTTTAAATAAGCCTTTCGAAGACTCCACTTATGAAGATTTTAGTCAGGTTTATAAAGTGAATGTTTTTGGCGTGGCAGAGGTTACCAGAAAACTACTTCGGTTTATGAATAGTGAATCCCATGTTTTAAATATTAGTAGTATGGGTGGTATCCAGGGAAGTATGAAATTTCCTGGTCTGGCAGCCTACAGTTCAAGCAAGGGAGCTTTATTAACACTTACTGAACTGCTTGCCGAAGAATATAAAGAAAATGGACCTTCATTTAATGCGCTTGCCCTCGGGGCGGTTCAAACCGAAATGCTGGAAGAAGCTTTTCCGGGATATAAAGCACCGATAAGTGCCGAAGATATGGCGAACTATATTGCTGATTTCAGTTTAAACGGGCAGAAATTTTATAACGGTAAAATACTTCAGGTGTCCAATAGCACACCGTAAACAATGAAAGATATTCTTGCGAAATATTTGCCTGTAAACGCCGTAGAGCCGGTTTCAGAACTGATTAAAATGAACGGGGTGCACTTAAAGATCGTAAACGAGAGGGTAACCAGGCACGGGGATTATCGCAGGATGCCAGACGGGACTCAGCAAATTACCATCAACGCGAACCTGAATAAATACCGTTTTTTAATAACCAGTATTCATGAGATCGCCCATTTAATTGCTTTTCAGAAATATGGCAGGAATATTAAGCCACATGGGCAGGAGTGGAAACATTGTTTTCGAAATTTGATGTTACCTTTTATAAGGCCCGAGATATTCCCTAATTCTTTACTGCCTGTGATCGCAAAACACTTTAGAAATCCAAAAGCGAGTAGTGATACCGATGCTGGATTATCTGTCGCCTTAAAAAGTTTTGATCCGGAGAATGATAAAAGCTATATTTTTGAAATCCCTACAGGAAGTGTTTTTAAAATTCATAATGGTAAGACCTTTAAAAAAGGTCCCAGAAAGGTAAAACGATATGAATGTCTTGAGATGGATACAGGGAAAATTTATTTATTTCAGCCAAATGCTGAAGTACATTTAATTAAGGTTTAATAATTATGACTGGTACTAAAAAAGACAATTATTATGCAATCCTTATGGCAGGGGGTGTGGGTTCCAGATTCTGGCCTGCAAGTAAGGCTTCAAATCCTAAACAATTTATAGACATACTGGGAGTTGGAGAAACACTTTTTCAGAATACTTTTAAGAGACTGTCAAGGCTTATTCCTTCAGAAAACATCTATGTGCTAACCAATGTGAAGTACGTGGATATGATCAAAGAACAAGTGCCGCAAATTAACGACGAGCAAATTGTTCCGGAACCTGATATGAGAAATACTGCACCAAGCATATTATTGGGAGCGTTGAAAATTTTTAAGCAGAACCCGAAGGCTTTAACCGTTGTTGCTCCAAGTGATCACTGGATAAAAGATGAAGATGAATTTATTGAAGCCATTCAGGAAGCTTTTAATCATGTTGAGCATAATGATAAACTGATAACTTTGGGGATCGCACCCACATTTCCAAATACTGGATATGGGTATATAAAATATGATAAGGAAGAAAAAGAGACGGTTAAAAAAGTGATCACTTTCACAGAAAAGCCCAGTGAAAAGAAAGCCAGGGAGTTTCTAGAGGCTGGAAATTATGTCTGGAATGCAGGCATCTTTATATGGAGTGCTAAATTTATCATTGAAAACTTCGAAGAACATCTGCCTGACACTTATAACGCCTTGAAGAAAGGGGATGAAAAGTGGAATACCAAAGAGGAAAAAAAGTTCCTTGAAGAGAATTATTCCAAAACATCTAATATCTCTATAGATTATGGGATCATGGAGAAATCTGATTCGGTTTATGTCATTCCGGTAAGTTTTAACTGGAACGATCTTGGAACCTGGTCTTCGGTTAAAACGGAATTACCTTCAGACGAAAATGATAATACTGCTGTAAATTGCAGGTTACTTTCAGAAGATTCTGAAAATAATATCATCTCTACCACAGATAAAAAAATTGTTGTGCTTAAAGGACTTTCAGATTATATTGTAGTAGAGGATAAGGATGTTTTGATGATCGTTCCCAAATCTGAAGAGCAGGAAATTAAGCAATTGCGGGAAAGAGTAATGGAAGATTTTGGTAAAGATCTAGGTTAGTAATGGCAGAAAAAGAAATTACAAAAGAAGAGTCAAAGAATTCTAACGGCGAAAACCTAAGGGACGACGCGAAGGAAATTCATAAAAAGGCACGGAATTTTTTAAGCCGTTTGCTGAATATTCGTGAAGATACAGATAGGGAATCTACTGTAGAAGCGGTAAAAAAAGACATATCTTTTAAAGGGCATAATGCATGGATTCTTATTTTTTCAATATTCGTTGCCTCAATAGGTCTCAATGTAAGTAGTACTGCTGTAGTAATTGGAGCCATGCTTATTTCTCCATTAATGGGGCCTATTGTGGGAGTTGGAATGTCTGTAGCAATTAATGATGTTGAAACTCTAAAACGCTCTTTTGTGAACCTTGGGATTATGGTTGGTCTTAGTGTACTCACTGCGTCTATTTACTTTTTTATATCTCCTGTGAAGAATGAAACACCTGAGCTGGTAGCTAGAACGTACCCAACAATCCTTGACGTATTAGTGGCGATATTTGGTGGACTTGCTTTGATTGTGGCTAAAACTAAGAAAGGGACTATAGCAAGTGTGATATTAGGGGTTGCGATTGCAACTGCTCTTATGCCACCGCTATGTACCGTTGGTTACGGAATTGCCAATGCCAAATGGGAGTATGCCCTGGGAGCACTTTACCTGTTTTCAATTAATGCGGTATTCATCGCACTTTCTACTTTTGTGGTGTCTAAATTGTTAGGTTTTCCACTGGTAAAATATGCAAATAGTAAAAGAAGGAGGAGAACCGCACAGATTGCTTCTACCGTTGCAGTTATTGTGATGATACCTAGTGTAGTCTTATTCGTGAAATTACTCAGGCAGCAGGTTTACGAAAGTAAAGCAACAGAATTTATTGAAAATACAGTAAGATATTCTGGAACTGAAGCTTTGAAATCTGTAAGTGATTATAAAAATAAAACGATTGATGTTTATATGATTGGAAATTCTGTGCCATTAGCTACCATTACTACATGGCAGGAAAGATTGGGAGAGATTGAAGCACTAAAAGAAGCGCAGCTTATCATTCACCAGGGTAATGATCAAAGCCAGGATATAAGTCAGCTTTCTACTGAGGTGAGGAGCGGGATCCTTGAAGAATTATATTCCAAGAATCAGGAGGTTTTACAGAATAAAGATCGCCGAATACAATTATTGGAATCTGAACTATCTAAATACAGGGGCGATAACTTTTCTTTTGCTAATTTGAGTAGGGAAGCCAAGATCAATTATGAGAATATTGAAGAAATTGGTTATTCTAACCTTATCACTACCAACTTTGAAAAGACAGATACGATTCCAACTTTTACGGTAACCTGGAAAGAAATTAATAATAGAGAACTTATTTCGCAACAGGAAAAATTCGCAGATTGGATGAAGGTGCGATTAAACCTAGATACCCTTGCTATTAAGAATGTGAGATAAATTAATGACCCTTCAATTGTGCTTCTCTCACTTTCTGGAATAGATTGGATGAGTAAACAAAATCTACTACCGTCTTATCTTCAGTTTTGAAGATTTCATCTTTTGTTCCCTTCCAGGCGAGTTTTCCGTCTTTTAGAAAAGCGATACGTTCTCCAATTTCCAATACCGAGTTCATATCATGCGTAATTAAAACGGTGGTAATATCGTTTTCATGTGTGATTTCCTGAATAAGATTATCAATCACTGTCGCTGTTTGCGGGTCTAGTCCTGAATTTGGTTCGTCACAGAACAGGTATTTTGGTCTATTCACAATGGCCCTGGCTATCGCAACCCGTTTCTGCATACCACCACTAATTTCAGAAGGCATTTTATTTTCAGAACCATCAAGATTTACTCTCTCGAGAACCTCATGGACTCTGGTGAGCATTTCTTTTCTTCGCTGCTTTGTAAACATTTTTAATGGAAACATAACATTCTCTTCCACTGTCATAGAATCGAATAGAGCACCACCCTGGAACAACATTCCAATTTCAGTTCTTAATTCTCTTTGCTCTTCATCTGAGAAAGAGGAGTAAGGTTTTCCGTCATATTCAATTAAACCTTCATCAGCTTTAAAAAGGCCCAGCATGCATTTTAGAAATACACTCTTACCTGATCCAGACTGGCCAATAATTAAATTGGTTTTTCCTCTCTCAAAAGTATATGAGATACCCTTGAGAACTTCCTGATCGTTAAAACTTTTATGTAAATCTTTTACCTGTATCATTCGTTAACTTAATAGAAGTTGAGTAATTGCGTAGTTAGTAATTATAAGAACTACACTTGTCCAGACAAATGAGGTGGTTGCAGCCTCTCCAACCTCTAAAGCCCCTCCTTTCATATAATATCCATGATACGAGGGCACGGTTGCCAATATAAAGGCAAAGAGGAGAGTTTTGATAAATGCGTAGGTAAGGTGAAAACCATTAAAATCATCCTGAAGCCCGGTTATAAACTGATCTGAAGTAACAAAACCTCCAAATACTGCAGCAAAATAGGCTCCGGCTATTCCCAGAAACATAGAAATAGCAATTAAAAATGGATAAGTCAACATTGCTACGATCTTTGGAAGGATCAGGTAATTTTTAGAATTTATCCCCATTACTTCCAGAGCATCGATTTGTTCCGTTACTCGCATAGACCCTATACTGGAAGTGATAAATGATCCAACTTTTCCTGCCATAATAATGGAGATAAAAGTAGGGGAAAATTCAAGAATAACAGATTGTCTCGCAGCAAACGCCACAAGGGCTTTTGGAATAAGCGGATTATTTAAATTCAACGCAGTTTGAATGGCAACTACTGCTCCAATAAAGAAAGATAAGAAAGCGACAATTCCCAGGGAGCCCATAATAAGCTCATTAATTTCTTTGAAAATAAGATTTCTGAGAACCGAACCTTTAGTCATTCGGCCAAAAACTCCTTTAAGCATTAAAAAGTATTCCCCAATGGAGTGCAGGTACGTCATTCATTCAATTTT
>CAXGBX010000074.1:0-8674 GCA_964008195.1 uncultured Flavobacteriaceae bacterium | reverse complement strand
CCGAAGTCCGAAGGTATAATCTGTAAACAAATTACTTCTACGCCCATGGCCGCGCATGGCATAAGTAAGCACCCCATCTATCGTTAAAGGATCTACTTTCCACTTCCACCAGTCACCCTTTTTTCTGCCAACCAGATAAGGCGAATCCAATCTTTTCAGCATTAATCCTTCAGATTTTACTTCTCGTGAATTTTCACGTTCCAGGGCTGCTTCTTCCCAATTTTTAAACTGAATAGTTTCAGATAAATGCAATGGTAGTTCCTCAGATTTCACAGTATGATATAATTTTTCCAGGATCTTTCTGCGTTCACCAAAGGCCATATTTCTAATATCCTTTCCTTCCCATTCCAGGATATCATATGCCTTAAGGATCACAGGGGTTTTTTCAAGCAATTTTTTACTGATATTTTTCCTGCCAATCCGGGTTTGCAAATCTTTAAAAGTACCAATCTCTCCCTTCGGAAATGGCAAAATCTCGCCATCCAGCACCGTTCCATTTGGGATTTCCTGAACAAATGCTTCAAATTCAGGATATTTATCTGTCACCAGCTCTTCTCCGCGGCTCCAGACGAATAGTTCATCATTCCTAATGATCACCTGTGAACGAATCCCATCCCATTTATGTTCTGCACTCCACTGGGAAACATCACCTAATTCTTCTGGTTCACCTTCAATAGCATAAGCCAGGTAAAAAGGATAGGGTTTGGAAAGAAAATCCTCTTCATTTTCTTCAAGAATCAGCTTATCAAATGTGATTTTTGAAGGCTCCCAATTACCCATCAGTTTATAAGCGAGTATATCTTCGTCAATATCGGTGGCCTTAGATAGAGCGCGGGTCATTAATTTCTGACTCACACCAATCCTAAAACTGCCGGTAATGAGTTTGGTAAAAACGAAGCGTTCGTAATAATTCAGATTCAACCAATTCTCAAAAAGATATTCTTTCTTTTCTGATTCAGTTTTCTTTTTAAGTTCGATGATCTCATGCAAGAATTGATTCAGACTTTTTTCGGATGATTCAGCAGCAGGTGGAATTACCAGAGCAATGGTTTCAGCAAGATCGCCCACAATATGGTAAGATTCTTCAAATAACCAAAGCGGGATTTTCGACAATTCTGAAGCCCACTCCCTCATTAACGTAGTGTTTACCGGTCTTGGCGGACGACGATGACTCAGAATTGCAATGGTCCATACTTTATCTTTCTCAGGCGCATTTTTAAAATATTCGGTAAGGGCAGCCACTTTTAAAGTGGTTTTATTGGTGCTATCCAGGGTTTTTATAAGATCTGCAAATGCTTTCATTCTGAATCCTTTTCTTTCTCACTTTCCATCTGGCCAGCTTCTCCTTCATATTGTGTTTCCTCTGTTCTGGCATCATAGCCCTGTTCCCTTAAAAATCTTGAAAAAATATCGGTATAACCATGAGTACAGATCACTTTTTCACAACCGGTTTCCTTGATAGATTTCAGTAAACCCTGCCAGTCGCAATGATCGCTCAGCACAAAGCCTTTATCTATCGCCCTCCTGCGTCTCGCGCCTCTAAAAGTCATCCAGCCACTTGCCGAAGCCGTTACATAAGGCACCATTTTCTTGATCCAGGTTGTGCCATGTGCACTTCCAGGAGCCAGCACAATGTTTCCCTTAATTTCTTCTTTTTTAGTCTCTCTCGTAATTCTTATAGTTTCCTGGAAATCAATTTGTTCTCTCAATACTTCGGTCATATTTTCTATCGCACCATGGGTATAAATCTTACCAATGGATGGATCAAGATGCTTGAGCAAACGTTGTGCTTTTCCTAGGGAATATCCAAAAAGTACAGAGGTTCTTCCATCATCCTGATTTTCCTGCCACCAGTTATTGATATCTTCAAAAACCTGTTTCTGAGGAATCCATTTAAAAGCCGGCAGGCCAAAAGTACATTCAGTAATAAAGGTGTCGCATTTCACCGGTTCATAAGGTACTGCTACACCATCATCTTCAGTTTTATAATCCCCGGTAAAGACCCATACCTCACCTTTATATTCTACCCTGATTTGAGAAGAACCTATAATATGACCCGCAGGATGCAAAGAAAATTTCACGCCATTAATGGTAAAATTTTCGTTCCATTCAACTCCGGAAACTACAATATCCCCAAGCCTGTGTTTTATAATAGGTACATTACTGTGATGGGTAATATATTTTTTGTGTCCCCAACGAGAATGGTCTGCATGACCATGGGAAATAATGGCTTTATTTACCGGTTTCCACGGATCCAGGTATACATCTGCCGCAGCACAGTAAATTCCATTCTCATTAAAAGCCAATAGAGGTATTTCCATAAATTTATTTGAAGGACATGGAATTTAAAGAATAGAAATTTTAACCTGAAAGGATTAAGAAAAGATTAGCGATTGACTAAGATTATTTTCCACGCCGGCAAATGCTGAAAACATACTTGTTTAACTATATTTGTATTATAAAAACATTACTAGAATGTCCTTTTCAGATTTATTTGGCTCGGGAGAGCACTTACGTAACCTTAGTCACTTTGCTTCAATTGTGAATCTTGCTGCTGTAGATGGTGAGATTAATGACGATGAAGAGCTACTTCTTAAGCGTTTTGCCAGGAAACTGGATATTAGCCAGGAAGAATATGCCAAGGTTCTTGAAAACCCAAAATCATTTCCGCTATCTTCATATAATAGTGTAGAAAGAAGGCTGGAACGACTTCACGATCTTTTTAAAATCATTTTTGCCGATCATGAAATTGATGATGAAGAAGTTGAATTGGTAAAAAGATATGCCATTGGCCTTGGTTTTTCAAGCCAGGCATCTGAAGGTATCATCAAACGTTCTATCCAGATCTTTAGCGGACAGCTGAATTTCGAAGATTATCGTTACTTGCTAGAAAAGGAGAATTCCTGAGACTCAGGATTTGATTTGGCTTTTGCCATAAATTCTTCAGCTTTTTCTACCATTTTTATGCTTCCGCAGAAGAATGGTACTCTCTGGTGCAATTCAGTAGGCTTAATATCCATAATTCTTTGAAATCCGTCACTGGCCTTTCCGCCAGCCTGTTCAGTAATAAAAGCAAACGGATTGCATTCATAAAGCAATCTAAGTTTACCCTCGCTGGCTTTAGAACTTTTAGGATACATAAAAATACCGCCCTTGATCATATTTCTATGGATATCTGAAACCATCGAACCTATATATCTTGAGGTATAAGGCCTGTTTCCTTCTTCCTGCTGACAGTATTTTATATAATCTTTCACTCCCTGTGGGAAATGAATATAATTTCCTTCATTGATGGAATATATCTGACCTTCTTCAGGAAATTTCATATCTGGATGAGATAGGTACCACGAACCTAAGGCAGGGTTTAGCGTGAAACCATTTACTCCATGCCCTGTAGTATAAACCAACATGGTAGAAGTCCCGTAAATAATATATCCCGCAGCTACCTGCTTATTTCCAGGTTGAAGAAAATCCTCTTTTTGCACCGGGGTCCCCACTGGCGTTACTCTTTGATAGATCGAAAAAATAGTTCCTACTGAAACATTTACATCAATATTGGAACTTCCATCCAAAGGATCCATAAGAACTACATATTTATTCTGATGATCCCCATTATGCCCTTCAATTTGAATAAAATCGTCGTTCTCTTCAGAAGCGATCCCACAGACAATTTCCCGGTTGGTCAACGTTTGAATAAACTTATTATTCGCGTAAACATCCAGCTTTTGCTGATCTTCTCCTTGTACATTTGTTTCACCGTAAGCGCCAATAATATCTACCAGTCCGGCTTTATTAACTTCATGGTTCACAACTTTTGCGGCAAGTCTTAAGGAATTTATCAATCTGGAAAGTTCTCCCGAAGAGCCCGGGAAATCTGCTTGATTTTCAATAATAAATTCTCCGAGAGTCTGATTTTGCTTAGGCATGGATATTTTTATTTTTCGCTGGCTAAAGTATTAAATTTAAACCTTACTACAACGTTTTCGCTCATAAAGTAAATCATTGTTTAGATTTGTTAGTACAATACAAGCAATATGAACTGGATCTTACTCATTATCGCGGGGTTATTTGAAGTTGCATTCGCAGCCTGTCTGGGAAAAGCTAAAAATGCTTCCGGAAATGAAGCCGCGATCTGGTACATAGCATTTGTGACATGTCTAATTATAAGCATGTCTTTGCTGGTAAAAGTTACCAGAGAATTACCTATAGGTACTGCCTATGCAGTCTGGACAGGTATTGGCGCAGTAGGAACTGTACTGCTGGGAATTCTTGTCTTTAAAGAACCCGCAGGTTTCTGGAGATTATTTTTTATTAGCACCTTGATCCTGTCTATAGTCGGATTAAAGTTTGTCTCAAATTAACATATTAATAGAAACTATTTTTCATGAAAATCAAGATTAGAAAAGCTAAAAAACGGGATATGAAGAGTGTCCTGGAACTTATCAATGAACTTGCCGTATTTGAAAAAGAGCCGGAAGCTGTGATCATTGATGAAAATGATCTTATCAGGGATGGATTCGGTGAAAATCCTGCTTTCCATTGTTTTGTTGCTGAAGCAGACGGGACAATTGAAGGAATGGCGCTTATCTATTTTAGGTACTCTACCTGGAAAGGAAAAACGGTGCATCTGGAGGATCTTATTGTAAGAGAAAAATTCAGGGGAAAGGGGTTGGGATCTGCTCTTTATACTGAAGTTATAAAATTTGCTGCAGATCAGAAAGTGAAACGTACCGAATGGGTAGTTTTAAACTGGAACAAAGACGCGGCAGATTTTTACAGGAGAAGTGGTGCCAATGTTATGGAAGATTGGGACACTGTTCAGATGGATGAAAAATCCATGCATCAATATCTTCAGAATAAAGGCATCCTTTAAGACGGCTTTAATAGGCTTATGAATTACATTCTGTATTTTTGTTAAATATCATAAATGGAAGGATGGACCTTGATTAATTTCAGAATTATATAAATTGATTGAAGTCCCTTATAATTGACCGCTTAAAAAACTTAAAATGGAATACACGATACGCGAAGCCAGAAGAGAAGACATGAGCCATGTTCTGGAACTTATCAAAGAGTTGGCAGCTCATGAAAATCATCTTGATGATGTAGAAGTTACTATTGAAGATCTGGAAGAAGAAGGTTTTGATCACGGCAATTTCAAGTGTTTTGTGGCTGATGTTTCCGGAAAAATTGAGGGGATGGCTTTGGTGTATTTCAGGTTTTCTACCTGGAAAGGAAGAACCGTTCACTTAGAAGATCTTATTGTTCGTGAAAGTATGAGAGGGACAGGCCTAGGAGGTGCACTTTATCAACAAGTGGTAAAATACGGCCATGAACATGGCGTTAAACGTATAGAATGGGTAGTTTCTGAAGGAAATAGAAATGCCATTGAATTCTATGAAAACACAGGTGCTGAAATTAAAGAAAGCTGGAAAACCGTACATATGGAAGAAGGCGGAATTCAAAAAAATGCTACAAAAAAGTGATCAAAGTTTTTAAGTTTGGAGGAGCTTCAGTAAAAGATGCCGAAGGAGTCAAAAATCTTATCAAAGTTTTAAATGAGACCGGTAGCGAAAATAAGCTCATCGTGATCTCTGCCATGGGAAAAACCACAAATGCGCTGGAATTAGTGGTGAAAGATTATCTGGAAACGACTAAAATCCCGTCCAGTCTGGAAGATGTAAAGAATTATCACCGAAATATCATGGAAGCGCTTTTTCCCAATAAAGAAGCTTCTGTCTATTTCAAAGTGGCAAGCTTGTTTTCTGAACTTGAAAATTTTCTTCAGCATAATAAATCAAATCGATACGATTTTGTGTATGATCAGATCGTAAGTTTTGGAGAGCTTGTTTCTACCACTATTGTAAGTGAATATCTCAATTCTCAAACTATAAGTACCAACTGGCTTGATGCGCGGAATTTTATAAAAACCGATAGTACCTACCGGGATGCGAAGGTTAACTGGAGCAAAACGCAGGAACTTGTCCAGGAAAATATAGATCCAAAAAAGCTAAATATCATTCAGGGATTTATTGCTTCAGATCCTAACAATTTTACCACTACGCTAGGAAGGGAAGGTTCAGATTATTCTGCAGCTATCATGGCTTACTGTCTCAATGCTGAAAATGTCACGATATGGAAAGATGTTCCTGGAGTTTTGAACGCCGATCCCAGGTTTTTCGAAAACGCACAGTTACTGAATAATATTTCCTATGAAGAAGCAATAGAACTCGCATTTTACGGGGCCTCGGTAATACACCCAAAAACACTTCAGCCATTACAGCAAAAAGAAATTCCCCTATTTGTTCGTTCATTTATAAATCCTTCGGAAGATGGCACTGCGGTGAGTAAAGGGAAAACAATATTTCCTGAGATCCCTTGTTTTATTGTGAAGAAAGACCAGGTACTTATCTCATTATCCTCTCTGGATTTCTCCTTTATGGTGGAGGAGAATATTTCAGAAATATTCAAACTTTTCCATCAATATCAAATGAAGGTAGATCTTATTCAAAATTCAGCCATTAGTTTCAGGGTTTGCGTGGATAATAAATTCAATCAGCTGGAAAAGCTTATTCAGCATTTAAAAGCACGGTTTAAGGTGAATTATAAAACCGGTGTTTCTCTTTATACGATAAGGCATTTTAATGAAGAAGCAATCAACAGTCTTGAAAAAGACAAAAATGTACTTCTCAAACAACTTACTCAAAATACTGTCCAGCTCGTTGCGGAAAACTAATTTTTGATTTCTTACTTTTAACTGAACCAAACCAATGATGTCATGGGAATCGTAAGTGCCAAAGAAGTTGCCAATGTTATGAACCTACGTAAATTTGGATTCCTTGGAACCGGAGTTGGGTGGCTAATTCTAAAAACCACGAAACTTTCCAGGATCAATAAGGAATATGACAAAAGGAAAGATTTAAAGGGAACTGAATTTATTGACTCGATTTTAAAAGAATTTGAGATTGATTTTGAAATTCCCGAGAAAGATCTGAAAAGAATTCCCAAAGAGGGGCCGTTTATTACTGTTTCGAATCATCCGCTCGGTGGCATTGATGGTATGATCCTGATGAAACTGGTATTACAAAGCCGACCCGATTATAAAGTAATCGCAAATTTTCTTTTACATAGATTAGATCCTTTAAAACCATATATTTTACCCGTAAATCCTTTTGAAGATCATAAGGAAGCCAAATCCAGCCTTAGCGGAATGAAAAATGCTATTGCTCATCTAAAAGATGGTCATGCACTGGGAATTTTTCCAGCCGGGGAAGTCTCAACTGATAGGGATAAAAATCACATTGTTGATAAAGTTTGGGAGCCTTCTGCCATGAAGCTGATCCAAAAGTCTAAGGTGCCGGTTATTCCAATCTATTTTCATGCTAAAAATAGTTTGTTTTTCTATAGACTTGCTTCCATGAGCGATGTGTTGAGAACCGCGAAGCTACCCAGTGAAATGCTTTCGCAGCATCGTAGAAAGATCAAAGTGAGAATTGGCCATCCAATTTCTGTAGAAGATCAAAAAGAACATTCTAACCTGGAAGCTTATACGGCATTCTTACGCAGAAAAACATATATGCTGGCCAATGTCTTTGAAAAAAAGAAGCTGCTATCCAGCCTGCCAAAAACTTTAAAAATTCCCAGGTCTCCAAAAGATATCGCAGCAGAAACCAGTTCTGAACTTATGATCATGGAAGTTGATAATTGTCGGAAAATGGACAAACGTCTTCTTCAAAGCAAAAATTATGAGGTTTTCCTGGCGAAACGTGAGGTAATCCCTAATATTCTTAACGAAATTGGCCGTTTACGCGAGATTACTTTTAGAGCTGTTGGGGAAGGAACCAATAACAGCATTGATTTAGACAAATTTGACGATCATTACCACCACCTATTTCTTTGGGACAACGAATCTCAAAAAATTGCCGGGGCTTATAGAATGGGAATGGGCAATGAGATTTTCGCCAATCATGGGATTGACGGATTCTATCTTCAGGATCTTTTCAGGTTCGAGCCTGAATTGTACAAAATGATGAGTCAGTCAATTGAAATGGGTCGGGCATTCATCATTAAAGAATACCAGTTAAAACCTATGCCCCTGTTTCTTTTATGGAAAGGTATTGTGCATTGTACACTGAGATTTCCCGAACATAAATATCTCATTGGAGGGGTAACTATCAGTGATAAATTCAGCAATTTCTCTAAATCGCTGATGATCGAATTCATGAAATCTAATTACTACGATCCTTATGTTGCCCAATATGTTCGGCCGAAAAAAGAATTTAAAGTAAAGCTGGAAGATGCAGATAAGGACCTGGTTTTTGATGAAAGTGAAGCCGATCTGAATAAGTTTGACCGAATAATTGATGAACTGGAACCTGAAAACCTGAGACTGCCGGTACTTATTAAAAAATACATTAAACAAAACGCCAAAGTTGTCGCTTTTAACGTAGATCCTCTTTTCAACGATGCCGTAGACGGATTAATGTATATTAGAATTGCTGATCTTCCTGAAAGCACCGTAAAACCGGTTATGGAAGAATTTCAGAAGGAATTGGAGGAAAAAGCTGCTGAGATGAAGTAGGTAGTTGGTAGTTGGTAGTTGGTAGTTGGTAGTTGGTAGAAGTAAAAAAATAATCTTTAACTTAAAGGATTTATTTGGAAACTGGAAACTGGA